>JAYTAO010000273.1:0-4142 GCA_043737435.1 Rhodanobacteraceae bacterium
GTGCGCTCAGGCTTAAGCTATAGAGCCGATATTTTGACCGCGTGGTTGCCCGGTGCAAACCCACTCTCCGCGCACATACAAACCGCAACCGCCGCGGACTTCGACAAGATTGGGCAGATGTTGCAGCGCTTTCACCGGGCATCGATCAACGGTGCCGCCCTGTGGCACGCGGATTTAAACGCACACAATATCCTGTTGACCGATGTCGGCCCGGCCTTAATTGATTTTGATCGCTGTCTGTTGCGCAAACCCAAAGCGGCTTGGCAGCAGGCCAACTTGGCGCGTTTGTTGCGCTCGCTGACCAAATTAGGCTTTGCCACGCGCGCGGATTTTTCCAGCCAGCTCTGGCCTGCGCTGCTGGCCGCTTATCAAACCGGACAAGTTGCAAAATGAGTTTTAGCCTGCACTTTTTAGGCACCGGCAGTGCCACTTCAATGGCGCTAGGTTCTGCCAGCGCGGTGCTGGAACGGGATGCTAGGCCCGTGTTACTGCTGGATTGCGGCCCCAGCACACCGGATCGCTATGCCGCCACCTACAAAGACTTACCCGACGCGATTTTCCTGACGCACGCGCATTTGGATCATATTGGTGGTTTGGAGACTTTCTTTTATCAGGCGACGTTTAAGCCGAAGCAAATCAAACTCTATGCGCCGGTCAGCCTAGTGCCCATGCTGCACGCGCGTTTGGCCGAATTTCCCGGCTTGGCCGAAGGCGGCAGAAATTTTTGGGATGCGTTTCAGCTGATTCCAGTCAGCAACGCATTTTTCCACGACGGCTTGATCTACTCGGTATTTCCAGTACGCCATCACGCGCCGAATACCGCGTTCGGCTTGGCGTTAGCCGGGCAATTTGTTTACAGCGGCGACACCCGCCCAGTGCCGGAATTATTTGCGCATTTTGGCGCGGGTAATGAAACGTTATTTCACGACTGCGCGCTCAACGCGAACCCATCGCACAGCGGCATCGCGGATTTGGAGCGCGAGTATTCCAGCGTGCTGCGACAGCGTATGTATCTGTACCACCAACACGATCAAGCCGAGGCTGACAAGATTGCCGAACGCGGTTGGCGCGTGCTTAAGCCCGGCGCGCGCATTGCGCTGGGTAGCTAAGGCGCTGTACTCATGAGCGCGGTTTTCAATGATCAACTAGTCAACGATTTACTGGGCCGTGCACTGCGGGACGTGCGGGTGTCGGTGATGGACCGCTGCAACTACCGCTGCGGATATTGCATGCCTGTCGGCGAGCAAACGCGCATCGTTACCTTGCCAGATAGCAACCAAACCAAGCTGATCAAGTTTGTTGCGCCACCGCTGAAATTTATCGCACCGAATCACCGCATGGGCACCGATGAACTCAACACGCTCATCAGCGCTCTGCTGCTTTTAGGCATGCAAAAACTACGCATTACCGGCGGCGAGCCGCTAATGCGCAAAGACTTACCCAGCATTATTCGAGCCGCGCGCAGTTTGAGTTTGCAACTAGCCCAACCTATCGAAATTGCCCTGACCACTAACGCCAGCCTGCTAGCCGAGCAAGCCGTAAACTTATATGCGGCCGGCTTAGATCGTCTAACAATCAGCTTGGACAGCCTGGATTCGCAACGCTTTAATGAACTCAGCGGTGGCCGCGGAAATTTGCCGCAAGTTTTGCGCGGCATCGATAGCGCCGAACGCGCTGGCTTTAGCGCGATCAAATTCAACTGCGTGGTGCAAAAAAACGTCAATGAAATCGACGTGCTGCCTTTGTGCGAACGTTTTCGCCACAGCGCACACGTGCCGCGTTTTATCGAATATATGGACGTCGGTAACTGCAACGGTTGGCAGCCAGAGCACGTGGTTGCCAGCCATGATTTGATCACGCATATTCACGCCAAATACCCGATTGAGCAGATCAAGCAACAGAGCATGGGCGACGTCGCAACGCGCTATCGCTACTTAGATGGCGCCGGCGAAATTGGCTTTATTTCCTCGATCAGCAGCCCATTTTGCCGCGGCTGCACGCGCGCTCGGGTAGCGGCGGACGGCAAATTATTTACCTGTCTATTTAATGCGCACGGGCATGATTTGCTGGCGCTATTGAAAACCCACGATGCGATCTTGGTCAGCCACGCCATCAAAGCCATTTGGCTGGCGCGCGCGGATCGCTACTCGGAACTGCGCGCTGCGCGGCTGGCACAAGGTGTGGCTGCACCAGCGGACACCCAGACAAATCAGAAAGCGGAGATGTATCACCTTGGCGGCTAACACACTGCAGCACCTGAGCCATATCGACATTGCTGGCAACCCGACCATGGTTGATGTCGCGGCGAAAGCCATCAGCGCACGCCGCGCCGTTGCGCACGCACGCGTTGAATTCCCGGCGGAAATTGGCGCGCAGCTATTGACCACCGGCTTTATCGGCAAAAAAGGCGCAATCTTGCACACCGCAATTATCGCCGGGGTAATGGCCGCCAAGCGCACGCACGAGCTGATTCCGTTTTGCCACGCGTTGGCGCTAGAACATTGCGAAATTCGCATTACCCCCGATCACAGCGGCAATTTGGATATCGAATGCGAATGTGCTTTGAATGCTAAAACCGGCGTAGAAATGGAGGCAATGACCGGCGCCAGTATTGCCGCGTTAACGATTTACGATATGACCAAAGCGCTGAGCCTAGACATTCAAATCCGCCAGGTGCGTTTGCTACAAAAAAGCGGCGGCAAACGCAGCCACGGCATCTGAACCCGCAGAAACAAATGATTATGAAACTAACCGTCCAATATTTTGCCCAGTTAAGCGAAACCGCCGGCACGAATGCGGAAAGCATCGACAGCGCAAGCGCCGATTTAGGCGAAATTTACGCCGCCCTGCAAACGCGCCACGGTTTTAACTTTCCAACAAGTGCGCTTAAACCAGTTTGTAACGACGCGCTGGTGAGTTGGACACACACGGTGCAAGAGGGCGATGTGATTGCTTTTTTGCCGCCGTTTTCGGGTGGTTGAGTAATTTCCTAATAAACCGACAACTTAGCTTGACGCGCGACAAAATCGACGATGGACAGAATCTGTCCAACGTTCGCTTTAACTTTGTAAACCATCCGTAGCAATCCTTTCCCAGTGGCGTTTAAAGGCGTGCAAGATGACCAACTTTTTGTTTAAGCGCCGCACGCTGCTCACCGGGGCGCTCAGCATCGCCACCGCCGGGGCAAGCCAGGGTTTGCTGCCCATAAAGGCTAATGCACCCGCCGCCATCGCCGTCGAACCCCGTTTGCTGCAAAGCTTCTATATTGCTGGCTTCCAGTATTATCAGGGCGCGCAACTCTGGCCAGCACTGCTTCCCGGCGTACACTTGAATTTGCAGCGTGAAGCCGCAAATCCTTACGACCCACGCGCTGTAGCGGTGTATTTAGGCAGCGCCAAACTCGGCTTCGTGCCCCGCACCGATAACGCTGCCATCGCCCAACTTTTGGATCGCAGCGAGGCGCTTTCCGCCCGCTTAGCAGCTATCAACCCCAGCACGTTGTGGCAAGCACTTTTCATCCATAGCTTTTGGTAAAGCGTGCCATGCTTGCTGGGTAGGATACCGACAGGCTAGTCCCATGCCCGACACCCGCTACCGCCGTTTCGTAGAAATTTTTAGCAGCGCGCGCACGCCTTTGAGCAAGCAACAACTGAGCGAGCGTTTAGAAGGCACGCACGTGCGCACCATCAGCCGTTATTTGAAGCGTTTGGCGGACGAATCAGCGCAGCTAGAACGCCACCTTGACGGCAAAGTTGCCACTTTCAAATTGCGCGGCAGCTTCCAGCTTCCCGGCCATTGGTTCGATTCCACCAGCGTACGCGCCTTTGGCTTGATGCTGGAATTGATCGAACAGCTGGGCTCAAACGCACTGCAGGAAGAGTTTGCCGCACTGACGCACGAGCTGAAAAGGCTGGCGAAATCTGCGGTCGGCAGCTCCGATCTGACCGGCAAAATCATTATCAAACAAGCCGCACAGCGCCCCATCAACGGCCACGTGATGACCGAACTGACCCGCGCGATCATCGAACAAACGCGCGTTCGCATCACTTATTGCGCCCGCGGCGAACCCTTGCCACAAGCCCGACAAATCCTAGCCAGCCCACGCACCCTGTCACCAGTGCAGTTAGAGCTGTACCGCAACA
>JAYTAO010000274.1:0-4135 GCA_043737435.1 Rhodanobacteraceae bacterium
CGAATTTGCGCTATGCCCATGTGATACAGCCACGCGCACAGCGCATACGTTCGGTGGATCAGTGGCAAAAAGTGGTCAAACAACTGCGCAGCCGCGCGGACGTTGATGTGGTTGCGCCGATCGTCTCCGGTGGCGGTTTGGTGTTGCGCAATGACGCCAACCGCGCGGTGGCTATTACTGGTATGGAGCCGGAAAGCTATTTACGCCTGATTGCACTAGAGGCAAAAATTGTTTCCGGCAACGCGAAAGTCGGCGCTACAGATATTGTTATTGGCACTGATTTGGCAAGTGATCTGGGCGTTTCAGTCAATGACAAAATAACTTTGCAAACAGTCAAAGGTGCCGATGGTTCAAATGGTGCCATTGGTGCCAATGGTTCAAATGGTTCAAATGGTGCCAATGGTTCCAATGCAGCTAGTGCCACGCTGACCGTGTGCGGCATTTTTGATTTTGGCCAGCGTGGGCAAAATAAGACTGCCGTTTATGTCGCGCTGCGCACGGCGCAAAGCTTGCTCGGCTTGGTCGGGGGCGCGACCAGCATTGGCCTGGACGCGCGGGATCCTTTTCAAGCTGAAATCTTGGCGCAATCGATTAGTTCGCAAACCGGTTTGAAGGCCGAAAGCTGGATCGTGACGAATGCCGATTTATTCACCGCGTTAAACGGTCAGAACATCACCTTTTTCGTAATTCGACTTTTTGTAGGCTTGAGTGCCGCGCTAGGGATCGTCAGTGTTTTGGTGGTTTCGGTACTGCAAAAGTCCAAAGAAATCGGCATTTTGCGCGCCACTGGCACGACCCGCGCGCAGATTTTGCGGCTTTTTTTAGTTCAGGGCGCGCTGTATGGCTTGTTCGGTTCATTACTGGGTTCGGGCCTGGGATGGGGCTTTTTGGTAGCTTGGCGCGGCTACGCCCGAAACCCCGATGGCACCGCGTTTTTCACGATTAATTTTGACCCGATGCTGTTTTTGTATGCCGCCATCGGTGCGCTCCTCGTTGGCACCCTTGCCGCCGTTTTCCCCGCCCAACGCGCGGCTAGACTTGACCCCGCGATTGCGATTCGAGGTTAATGGCTAAGTGAACACAGCCTCTGCCAAGCCCGCAACAGCGGATGACAATTCCCAACAAACGCTGCGCTTGGTTGGCATAAAAAAGAGTTATGCGATTGGCAAACCGGGTGAAGTGGAAGTTTTGCACGGCATTGATTTGAGCTTGCATCGGGGCGAGTTCGTGGCCTTGATTGGCCCCTCCGGATCGGGCAAGTCGACCCTACTCAACATGATTGGTTTACTCGACAAACCGACTGCGGGGGAGCTGTTTTTAACTGGCGTGGCAAGCACCGCATTGAACGATCATGACTTGACTGCGCTGCGCGCGAAGGCAATCGGTTTTGTGTTTCAGTTTCATAATCTGCTGCCTGCATTTACTGCGCTGGAAAATGTCATGCTGCCGCTGCTTGCCGAGCGCGGACGCAGCGATACGGCCATGCTGGAACGTGCGGCGTTATTGCTCGATAAAGTCGGGCTAACGCCGCAAGCGAACAATCTTTCGGGTGATTTGTCCGGCGGCCAGCAACAGCGCGTTGCCATTGCCCGCGCCTTAGTGATGCAACCCGCGCTGGTGCTGGCGGATGAGCCTACTGGCAATCTGGACACGCAATCGGCAGACAGCATTTTTTCACTGATGCGCGAAGTTTCCAAAGCCAGCGGCACCACATTTTTAATCGTGACCCATGACCCGCGTTTAGCGCAGCGCTGTGATCGGATTATTGATTTGGTCGACGGCAAAATTGCGTCGGATAAAGCCAATGTCAGCGCCTCGGCGTAACCTTGTCGGTCTTCGGGCGTGCGCCGGTTTAGCCCGGCAGATTAAATGCCGCACCGCGGCATCATGTGATCGCCCAGAGCAACGCCCTGGGTATGGCGAGTAATAAAAAACTGGCCCTGAAAGGGCGCCATACCTGGTCGGGATCACACGCAAAACATATAGGCAATTAAATGTTGCGCCGCTTTGGGGCTTGACTAACAGCGCGAACAGGCCAATTTACGCAAACTTTACGGCAACTGAGCGAATTTGATCTAGCAACTTTACGCCGCCCTTGACGATGATTTGCACTTAACTGCGAATCAAAAAGGCGTGACCTATGTGGAGTTGGATGCTGTTGATTTTAGTGCTGCTGGTGGCGGGCTATTTGCTTGCCGCGCTGCTAATGCCTGAAAGATTTTGAGGCCGGGCCAATGATTGAAATTACCTTGACCTTATCTATTGCCTTAGCGCTTGCGTGGCCGCTTTCGAAATATATGGCGCAGATTTTTTCGGTGACGCCGAGCAGACTTGACCGGGTGTTTGGCCCCATTGAAAATCTGATTTATCGCCTGATCGGCGTTAATCCAAGCGATGGTATGACTAGTGGTGGCTATGCACGCGCGCTGATCGGCACGAATTTGGCGTTAGCTGTGTTGTTTTTCGCGATGCTGATGCTGCAGGGGCATTTGCCATTTAACCCGGACAAAATTGCCGGTATGAATTGGGACTTGGCGCTGCACACGATGATTTCGTTCCTAACTAACACCAATCAGCAGCATTATTCTGGGCAGGCACAGCTTTCTTATTTGTCGCAAACCGCTGGCATTGTCACGCTGCAGGTTTTAACGCCTGCCATGGGCTTGGCTATTGCCTTAGCCATGTTGCGCGGTATGTTTGGTGGCCTGAACGCGCAAACTGCCAAGGAAGGGCAGCTGCGTAATTTAGGAAATTTTTATGTGGACGTGACACGCGCCACAACGCGCGTTTTGCTGCCACTGTCGTTCGTGCTTGCTTTGATTTTGACCTCGCAAGGCGTGCCCAGCACTTTCGCCGCTGCCAGTAGCGTAACGCCCGTTGATGCAAGCGCCGGGTTTGCAACGCAAGTCATTCCCGTAGGTCCAGTAGCATCCATGGTCGCGATCAAACAGCTCGGTACCAACGGCGGCGGTTGGTATGGGCCCAATAGCGCGGTGCCGTTGGAAAACCCAACGCCGATCTCGAATGTGGCGCAAACGGTGGCGATTATATTGCTGCCGATGGCGATCGTACTGATGATCGCGCCGCTGACTGGGCGCAAACGCTTGAGTGCCATGGTGTTTGGCGTGATGGCGGCGTTTAGCTTGGCCTTCGTTGCGCTTAGCGCCATCAGCGAGCGCGCACCCAATGTAGCCGCGCTGGGCCTCAGTGCGCCCGGCGCAAATATGGAGGGCAAGGAGCAACGCTTCGGGCCGGATGCCTCGGCACTTTGGGCTAGCGTTACCACGCAAACCTCGAACGGCTCAGTCAATGCAATGCATGACTCGCTCAATCCGCTGGCCGGTGGCATAGCAATTAGCGGCATGCTGATTAACGCGATTTGGGGCGGGGTGGGCTGTGGCTTAATCGCCTTCATCGTGTATTTGCTGGTTGGCGTTTTTCTGTCTGGACTCATGATCGGGCGCACGCCGGAAATCTATGGGCGCAAAATCGAGGTCAAAGAAATTAAGTTACTGTCCTTACTTTCATCCTGCAGCCGATTTTGATTTTATTGGCGTCAGCGATTGCGCTGAATAACGCCGCGATCACGGGCAATTCAAACCCTGGCTTCCACGGCATTTCGCAGGTGTTTTATGAATATGCCTCGGCCTATGCGAACAACGGCTCGGGTTTTGAAGGTTTGGGCGATGCAACGAAGTGGTGGAATCTAAGTGCCAGCGTGTTGTTGCTGGTTGGGCGCTACGCGGCGCTGCTTATTCCGCTTGCAGTGATCGGCAGTTTGGCGGTCAAACGCGTTGCCCCGGTTACGCCCGGCACGCTCAACATTGAAACGCCGACCTTCGCTATCACGCTAATTGCGGTGATTTTCTTGCTCACCTTGCTGTGCTTCTTGCCTGTCCTGGCCTTAGGGCCGGTGGCGGAAGCGCTGCAGCTGGCGCTCAGTTGACGACCAAAATATGGCTGACGTTTTTTGCAAATAATCCAATTGCCGTTGATATTTAAGGTCGATGAGGACTCAAACATCACCTTAATGAGTAAATAAAAGGATACAAATGAAAGCAGACAACACAAAGAAGGCAATCGCGGGCATTGACGCGGCGGTTATTAAAACCGCGTCAATTGAGGCATTGAAGAA
>JAYTAO010000275.1:0-10120 GCA_043737435.1 Rhodanobacteraceae bacterium
ATTTAATACCGACTAAGCGCGGTAAATTTGGTGTGCCCAGCGGGTGTGCCCAGCGGGTACGTAAGTTGATTGCATTGGCGTGACAATTGCTCGTTGGGCTTGCGTGTTTGCAAAGAGGCACACATAAATTACTAGCCAACTGCTTTGAAAAAAATTGATAAATCACGTGACGATTTGGCAACTAAATTGTTTACAAGGAGGCTGACGCGCTAGTCTGAGTTTCCTCCACCAAAACACTCACGATGGCGAACCTTCGGTTTTTGCTTAAAGGGATTGTTCCACCTTTTGTTTGGCTAGCTGCAAGAGCGCTGCTAAAGCGTGAACGACAGCAGCTGCCGGATTGGGAGCTGTGCCCGCAAGGATTTGAGCAAAATCAAACTCGGGGCTGGGATTTGGCGCGTGTCGTCGCATCCGAACGTGAGCGTTTTATTATTTTTCGAGCGGAAGTCATTGCGCCTGCGCCTTTGGGAGTTGCGCACGAAGTGGATAACGTTCGTACCCAGTGGCCCTGGGCGCACAATCTTGCGATAAGCTGGGGTTACGTGTTAGCGCGCGCTGCGGTTGGCAAGTCGAAATTGAGTGTGTTGGACTGGGGTGGCGGATTGGGCCACAGTTTTTTGTTGGCTCGCACTTTATGGCCGGATTTAGCATTGGACTATAGCCTGAAGGACTTGCCCGAGATGGTCAAAGTTGGGCGCGAATTGCTGCCAGAGGTGCATTACATTGATCGGGACGCTGAAGCTTTTGCGCGCCAATATGATCTAGTATTTGCCAGTGGATCGATGCACTACTCCAGCGATTGGCGCGCGCAGCTGCAGGCCCTGGCGAACGCGGCCAGTGAATGGCTCTACATTACGCGTCTGCCGACGCTTTTAGAGGCGAATTCCTACGTGTTTGTACAGCGGGTACCTAGCTTAGGCTATGACACGGAGTACTTGGGCTGGAGCCTAAATTGCAATGAATTTTTAGCCGCGGTTGCGGATCTTGGTTTTGCTTTACAGCGCGAATTTTTAGTCGACGAAGTTGCTCCGGCGCACAATGCACCAGAACCTGGACGCTATCGAGGATTTTTATTTAGGCGCGTCGCAGCTTCGTTAGTGCCCACCAGCGCAGCAGAGGTATGAACGACGATTCGTACTGGCGGCTTCGGCGCTGCTTAGTCGCGGGTGGTTTCGGTTTGATCGGCGCAGCGCTGGCAAGGCGTTTGCACAGCTTAGGTGCTGAAGTGTCGATCATTGATGCCGAGCTTGCCGAAAGTGGCGCGAATCGTGCCCAGTTGCATGATCTTGAAGATGCCATTGCAATCACCGTGGCCGATGTTGCAGACCGCGCACAGCTAGCGCGCTTGTTGCCAGGGCAGCAGGTGGTTTTCAATGTGATCGGTATGCCTGGGCATTTAGAGTCCCTGCAAAATGCGGCGCAGGATTTAGCGGCAAATGCGCTGGCGCCAATCGCTTTACTCAATGCCTATGTGGATCTTTGTCCCAGTGCGACGTTGGTTTTTGCTAGCTCACGGCAAGTGTATGGGCGTCCGCGCTATTTGCCGGTGGATGAAAATCACAGGCTCGACCCGCTGGATATCAATGCGGTGCATCGCTTGACTGCGGAGTTGTATTACCGGCGCTTTGCTGAGTTGCGCAATTTGCCGATACGCATACTACGTTTTGGCAACACCATAGGCCCAAATATGCGCCGATTTGACGGTCGCCAAAGTTTTTTGGGTGCCTGGATCGCAGCCCTGGAACGCGGGCAAGTTTTTGAAGTATGGGGCGGCGAACAAGAGCGCGAGCTGTTGGATGTTGAAGATGCTGTTGACGCACTGTTGCTAGCCGGCAGTTGTGCGGTGCCAAACGGCGCAGTTTTTAATATCGCGGGCGACACGCCGATCACGCTAAAAAATTTGGCCGCGAAAGTGCGCGAAATTTATGGCAGCGGCAGTTTTATCTGTAGGAACATGCCAGCTGATTCCGCGCAAATTGAAATAGGTAGTTTCCGAACTAGCATTGCGCGCGCGCACGCCGAATTGGGTTGGCAGCCGCGTACGGATCTGGTCACGACGCTGCAACGCGCCTTACGTGGCGTGAGTGGCAAAGCCTAATCATGAGCATTTTTAGCGGCCCGTTAGCAGGCTATTTGCATCAGCAGGAGGAATTCGACGCCGCGTTCAAGCGGGTTTTGGCGGGAGGTAACTATGTGCTTGGCGCAGAGGTGGACGCGTTCGAGCAGGAGTTTGCGCAGGCGCTTGGGGGCACGCGTGCGGCGGTAGCGGTTGCCAATGGCACCGACGCATTGGTGCTGGCGCTGCGCGTGTTTAATATTGGTGTGGGCGATCAGGTGATCACGGTTTCCCACACCGCCGGTGCCACGGTTGCTGCAATTATCCAATGCGGCGCGCAGCCGATATTGGTCGACGTTGATCCCATCACGCTTACCATCGATCCGTACTGCGTTGCAGCGACCATTCGCCAGTGCCAGCAGGGGCGCTACGGCAATGCGCTGTGTTTGCGCGCGATTTTAGTGGTGCATCTTTATGGTCAAGTGGCGGACATGCCGGCATTGAAGAAGTTGGCAAATAACCACGGCTTGATCTTGATCGAAGACTGCGCGCAGGCCTTTGGTGCACGCAGCCAAGCTCAGGCCGCTGGCAACGCGGGTGATGCCGCGGCATTTAGCTTTTATCCGACCAAAAACCTGGGCGCCTTTGGTGATGGTGGGGCCGTGTATTTGGCAAATCCTCGGGCGCAACGGGTACGCAGCATGCGTCAATATGGCTGGGTGAGCCCTCAATTGAGTGTTGAGCCTGGCATTAATTCGCGCCTAGACGCGATACAGGCGGCATTTTTACGTGTGCAATTGCGCGCGTCTGAAACCGCAATGCAGGGGCGTCTGCGGGTTGCGCTGCGCTATCAAGCGGCGCTCAAGGATACGGGCCTGATTTTACCGACTATAGGAGAGGCGGAAAACCGCCACGGTTTGCATTTGTACGTGGTGCAGAGTGCTGCGCGGGATCGCATCAAGGCGGAACTAGGCAAGCAGGGCATTCCCAGCCAAATTCACTACCCGCATCCCGTGCATTTACAGCCCGGTTTTAGTAATGCGGTCCAACTCGGCGCCGGTGGCCTAGCCCACACCGAACAAGCGGCGCGCACGGTGCTGAGCTTACCAATCCATCCTTATTTGGCCGACGAGCTCGTCGATCAAGTCGCCCATGCAGTAAGAAACGCGCTTTAAAGCCAAGCTAGTGCGCCACTATTGCAGCTATTTTGATCGTCATTATTTGCCGCGCGCGCTGGCACTTTATCAATCCTTGTGCAGCCATGCCGATGAATTTTATCTGCACGCGCTTTGTTTAGATGTGCAAAGTTACGATGTGCTCAAGGCACTGGCATTGCCGCGCATCCGGATCATCCACCTAGATCATTTTCTGGCGCACGACAGCGCATTGCGGCGAGTTCGCGATACGCGTCCAGCGTTGGATTTTTACTTTACGTGTACCGCTTCGCTGCCGATTTTCGTGTTGGCAAGCGACGCCAGTATTGACGCGATTTGCTATCTGGATGCTGACTTATTTTTTTTCTCCAGCCCGGAGCCGATTTTTTCGGAACTGGGCGATGCGCCGGTCATGGCCATTGAGCACCGCTTTCCCAACCCTAAGGACATCCTCACGCTCGGGCGTTTTAATGTCGCGATGCAGAACTTTCGTCGCGGTGCGGTTGCGGATGCGTGCTTACAGCGTTGGCGCGAACAGTGTTTAAACTGGTGTCATGCGCGGGTCGAAGATGGCCTGTTCGGCGATCAAAAATACCTCGACGAGTGGCCGCAACTTTATCCTGCGATGTGTGTCGTACAGCATCCTGGTGCGGATTTAGCGCCCTGGAATCTTGCTAGCCATCAGCTAAGTTTGCCGGCCCGCCCTCAGCGCGGTGTGCTCGTCGATGGTAAGCCTCTGATCTTTTTTCATTTTCACCGCACCAGGCGGGTTGTGGCAAAACTGTACGATCCAACACTTGCCGAGTTTAAGGTGAAATCCTCGCCACTGATCCGTGCGATTTTCCGCCCGTATGCGCGGGCATTGGAACAGGCGGAAGCTTCCGTACGCAGCTTGCTGCCGGAGGTAAATTTAAACTTGAGTCAACGCGAACGTTTGCCTGCAAAAACCTGGCGCGCGCACTTTTCAGGTGCGCGCGCGTTTGTGCGAAAACTTCTGGCTGGTCACTATATTTGGCTGTGAAGCCGGCATGCCCCACACTCGCTGCTAACAATCGCTTGAGCGCAATTCCTATGCCTTTGCTTTCTATTGTGACTTTGCTGCTCAGCTCTGCGGCGACGCAGGTTGTTTGCGTGCCCCCTTACGCCATTGGCACCCGTGCAGTCAGCTACGTTGATGTGGCGCGAATGAATCGTCCGGTTAGCGTTTTATTGCGCTATCCGGCCGTGCCACCGGGAGGTAGCGATGCACCCGCGCTGATCGGTTGCACCAATCAGGCACCGATCTTTAGTTTTGGGCATGGCTTTACGATCAGCAACAGCGGCTATGATTATTTGGCCTTGCCCTTGGCTGCACAGGGCTACATTACGGTGTTACCTGGAACTGAAACTGGGCTATCACCTAGCCACAGTGCTTTTGCTGCTGACCTGCAATTTGCCGCGCGCGCGGTGCAGGCGGATCCGTTTTTCGTCGGTGCGGTGGGGCCAGATCGCATTTATGGCGGGCATTCCATGGGCGGCGGCTCGGCGTTTTTAGCCGCTGCCAGTGATCGCAATGCGCGTGCACTTTTTGTGCTGGCACCGGCGCAAACAAATCCATCAGCGATTGCCGCTGCGGCGAATGTGCGGGCAAGTACCTTCATACTATTGGGCAGCCGTGACTGCGTGACACCGCGTGCCGCACATGGGCAGCCGATGTTTGACGCATTGAACTTGTCGCCTATTAAATTCATTGTCGAAATCCCTAATGCCAGCCATTGCCAATTTGCTACCGGTAGCGTCAGCTGCGCTATTGCCGAACAAAGCTGCGGCGGTTCTGCCACGATCAGTGCGGCAACACAACAAACTGAGGCTCGGACCGATGCAATTGAATTCTTTAATTCAGTTGGGTTCCCTAGTGAATATGTTTATTTTGATAATTTTGAGTAGCGTTAGTAACAGCAAGTCGCAAAAAAACACCAATCGATCAAAGCAAGATTTAGCGCTCATGAAGCATTCGTGCTAGAAACTTCGAGACTGTTAGCAATTGTCGTTCGGAGTTCCACAGATGCGTGTTCAGACTAGAGTTTCTAATTTATTGGGCTTACTTGCGACAATTGTAAGCACTTGGGCCATCGGGCACGGGTACGACAACTTCGTTCGGCACGATTTAAGCGCGCCGGCGAATTTGGCAGCCTTTGCCAGCGCAAGTACGAGCGACGGTGGCCTCTGGCTCTTGGCAGCGGGCAGCATCGACAAACATCAACTGGTACGCCTAGATGCTGACGGTAATCGTACTGCGGTGCTGCTGCTGCCCACGGCGGTTAATGCAAGCAACGCCGATCAATTTTCGCTTTACCCCTTGCCCGATGGCGGGGTTTTAACGCTAGACACCAACCGCACTAACCACCGGTGTATTTTTCGACGCATTAGCCGCGATGGCGTATTACGATTTTCGCGCGATAAGCTCGACAACGAGGTATGTAGTCTGAAGCTTAAAGTTTCAGGATTAGCTCCGTATCTGCTTACCAGCAGTGATGAGACCACGCTGATTGACGACGATGGTGCGCTCATTGCCAGTGTCGCGTCGCGAAACGATTCCTGGCGTTTGAAAGCGGTGGAGTTCGCAGGCAGCCGTGAGCTTTTATTTTTGCGCACCAATGATCTGCAAACAGGCTACTTGCTAAGCCGCAGCCGCGACGACGGCAGCACATTGTGGTCAAGCCCGCTGGTCAATGTGCGACTTGATCAGAACGTGACCGTCCGTGGGCTAAGCGACGGCCGTGCCATGGTGCTCGTCGCTGATGCCACACGTTTGCAGGTGCAGACTTACTCGACTTCAGGCACCTTCATTTCGGCGAGCGAGATCGCCGTGCTGGAGTTAAGCAAAGCAAATTTTGGCAATTGGACTCAAGATAGTCAGGGCAATCACGCGGTGGCGCTGCGTTTTGACGCAAACGCAAGCAGCCAATACGGCGCGGCTATATTTGCTGCAAGTGGTGCATTGTTAAAACAAGTGCGCTATCCGGCGAGCGATCAGTGCCCAACAAACTGCGCTTTGCTCGGGCTGGCGCAGGGCTTTGCAGCGGCGCTGCGAACGCCAACGGGCGGCAAGCTGGCGCTGAGTAACTTGGTACCGAACGCGCCGATAACCCAAGTGCAAGTTACCGGAGCCTTCCACGCAAAAATCGCGCAAAGCCGTCAAAGCACAATTTTAATGACCAGTGAAACTGGGGCGCGCGCATTCAATCTAGACGGCACTGAGATTGCCGCGCCATCCATGCTCGGCAAAGGCCTGACGCAAACGAAAATCCTTGCCGCCAGCATCGCGGATGACGGCAAAAGTTTCGTCATGTATGAAAGTAACGATGGGCAATCGCACACTCAGTTGGAAGCCTTTGCCGCAGACGGTGCGAGGCTTTGGCGGCGCACCATCGGCAATATGCAGCGTCGGACGCTGCTAGCAAACAGCGCGCGCGTATGTTTCGTAGGCCACGATAACACCACACCCGTTGTTGCCACTTTGGCTTGTTTTGCCAGTGCATCGGGAGTGGAACTCAATGCAGTCACCGTCCCCGAGCTAAATCTAGCGCGATCCCGCGTGCGTTTCTTAAGCGACGGCGCGCTGCGCGTGGTTTTTCAGGTGCCCATTGGGCTTAGCATCCTCGATATTTCGACCGATAACGAACTGGGCCTGCGCAGCTTAATCATCTCGCAGGTATCTAGCATCGCCGACCTCAGTGGCACGGGCGATATGTTGATCACCAAGCATATGACAAACGATTTCGCGAGCGAATGGCTTTGCCTCAATGACACCGGCGCGGTCACGTTTTCTCGATTATTGGCGGCAACAACCCCACTAGATAGGATCTTCGGACGCATCATTGATAACGAACCCGATACCAAAAGCCTATTGCTCATAGCCTCCAAGCCCAGTTCAAGCTTCGGGGAATTCGATGCTGCGCTTTTTTATTTTGACGGCGCCCTGCGTTGGAGCACGACGATTGCTTCAAAGCCTTCAGAGATTTTGTTTGACAGCACTAATATCTATTTAAATCCAGAAGCGGCTAATCCGCTTAAAATTCAAGCGCTGGCAATCAACGATGGGCACAGCGCATGGAATAAGGATATCGGACCAAGTAACGGCAGCTTTCCGGTCAACCTGCAGGCAGCCACAAATCCCAATGAGGTTTTGATTTCCATAGGCTATGGCCTGGGTACGCAACTGACTAGGCTGGAAAGCGCGGGCGGCGCTATTTTAGAACAACGCATGTTGGGCTGCGAAAGTGCAAGCTGCGCCCAGGCTTTCGCCGTAGTTGATGCTGAAAATGAGTTCCGGACGATCAGTTTAGCGCAGGACTCAAGCCGTGACAGTGTTGTGTTCGGGCGTAGTTTGGCAAGAATCAGCCCGGAAATAGCGCTAGATCAAATTGGGATTTCCGGCGCGTGGTACACGCCAGCGATTAACGGACAAGGCTTGTTTCTTGAATACTTCCCGCAAAACAAGCTCTTGTTCGCGCCGTGGTTTACCTATTCGAGTAATGATTCGGAAACCAGCGGCGAAGCTCCGAACTCGATGAGCGCCTCGAATTTGCGCTGGTACACGCTGACGGGCAGCGTTGTGCAGGGCGCAACTGGCACGCAGCTAGAAATTCGTCGCAATATCGCTGGGAAATTTGACAGCGTGCCGGTTACCACCTCCAAGGTGGTGGGCAGCGCAACGCTGCGCGCCACGGACTGCAATCAAGCGACTTTAGCGTTCGCTTTTAATAGCGATGAAGCGCCGCTCAAATCTGGGGTGTTACCGCTGGAGCGTCTAAGCGGTGGCTCAGCGGCTTGCCAATTAAGCTCTGGCGAAATACGCCCAGGCCGTGATGCGCGCCCGGCACGCGGGGGTTTTGATGGCCGTCAAAGCGGCTCGTGGTACCAGCCGCAAACCGCAGGGCAAGGCTTAATGATGACGGTGCAGCCTGCCACCGCAACAGCGCCTGGATTTTTCTTTGGCGGCTGGTTTACTTACGATGCCGGAACCGCCAATGACCCCACGACGCAGCACTGGCTAACGCTTTCCGGCGAAATTCCGGTCAATGCGCAATCGGGTGTCGTGCCGGTTGCGATCTATCGCACGCTGGGTGGTCAGCTTGCCAGCGTACCGAGCCTGAACAACGCAATACTGGGTCACGGCACCGTGACCTTTTCGGGCTGTGCTATCGCGGTATTGCGCTATCAGTTTGATGACTTGCTGATTGCGGGTGCGTTTAGGGCCCGCACGGGCGAGATCAATTTGCAGCGTTTGGGCGACTGTCCAGCGCAATAGTAAAAGGCTGCAAGCGTAACGCCGTAGCTAAAACCAGAGGTGCGCAAACGTACCGACGAGTAGTGATGCGAATTTCGACAATGGCGCTCAACTCAAGGAGTTTGTCATGCGAGCCGCCGCCCTACTTGGATTCATTGCCACCGCGTTTGCGTCGTCGGAGTTTGCGCATAGTTACGACAGCTTGACGCGCTATGATTTAGGAGTAACTGCAGATTTAGCGCCTGTTGCCAGTGCCTCTGCAAGTGATGGCGGGCTCTGGCTGCTGGCACCCGGCTCTAGCGACACGCATCAACTCGTGCGCTTAGACGCGAGCGGCACTCGCAACATCGGGCTGCATTTACCGACCCGGGTGGATCCTGATAATTCGGATCGATTTACGATTTACCCCTTGGCCGATGGCGGCGTGTTGGAGCTAGACACGCACAATCGCTCGTCATTAGAACGCGCCTGCATACTACGCAGTATTACGCGGGACGGAGCACTGCGATTTGAGCGCGATGTGCGTCAGCCCTTCTGCCGCTTAAACTTGAACAGGCCCGGTCTTGCGCCGTATTTGCTCTCCAACGTTGATGGCGCGGTGCTGCTTTCTGAGGATGGCTCATTAGCCAGTAGTTTTTTGCCAAATGCCAGCGAGACGTCTTTAATACGCGCAGAATTTGTTAACAACGATATTTTACTGCTGCGCAGCAACGAGACCCGAACCGGCTACGTGCTGAGTCGGGCGAACGATCGTGGCGCGCCATTGTGGTCGACACTGTTGACCAACGTGCGCTTTGAGCAAAATGTAAGCGTGCTGGGGCTCAGCGATGGCCGGGCGTTAGCGTTAATAGCCGATCCGGCAAAACTGCAGCTGCGATTTTACTCGGCCACGGGTGTGTTAACCGAAACGCGTGAGATCGTCATGCCCGAACTTGCACAGGCTGCGTTTGGCGTTTGGGCGCTTGATAGTCAGGGCAATCATGCAATTTCGCTTAGTTTTACCGCCAATAGCGTAGCCAGCTATGGCGCAATTTTGTTCGCAGCAAACGGGGCATTGTTAAAGCAAATTCGCTATGCCGCGAATGATCAATGCACGGCTGACTGCCCACTCTTGGGTTTGGAACAAGGTTTTGCGAACGCGTTAACGACGCAAACCGGTGGAAAATTGGTGTTGACTAGTCTTTCACCTGCGGCGCCCAACACCGAGATTGACTTGGCCGATGCCTTCAAACCCCGCCTTGCCAAGGGCAGCAACGGCGGTATTTTAATGACCAGCGAGCTCGCGTTTCGGACATTCACTGCCAGTGGCGTAGAAATCACTGCACCTTCCATGCTTGGGAAAGGCAAGACGCAGCAAAAAATTCTTGCAGCAATTGTTGCGGAAGACGGAAATGGTTTTGTCGTGAATCAAAATATTGACAAAGGTAAATCCTTGACGCGGCTGGAGGCGTTTTCCGAGTCTGGCGCGCAGCTTTGGAAACGCACCATTGCAGACGTTGGTAGTGCCCAGGTGTGGGCCAACGACGTGCGGGTTTGCGTTAGCAAGCTCAATACCTCTTTTAGCGATGCAACTTTGGGGTGTTTCGCCACTGCCACCGGCGCGGAACTTTCCAGCAACGTCATTCCCAACGTTGCCGC
>JAYTAO010000276.1:0-4130 GCA_043737435.1 Rhodanobacteraceae bacterium
GAGCGTTCCTTTGTCCGCAGGTTTTGATTCTTTTCGCATTCATCGCACGGCTATTTGGGGGTTCGGACGTGAAGGCCAAGCCGCATTAGCCGCCATTCGACGGTATTTTCCAGAAAAACGCGTCGCATTGCTGCTCAGCCCTGAGGAAGCGCAGCGCTGGGATTTTTCTGGCGACCCATATTTGGAGTTAATTACCGCTGACATTACCGCCGGCATATTGGGCCAATACGGCACCGTGATTAAATCCCCCGGCATTTCACCGTACGGCTCTGCCTGTGACTGGGCACGTTTTCGCGGCACGCGGATCATCTCAGGTAGCGCGCTGTGGTTTGCCGAACATATTCGGGATCGCACCATTTGTATTACTGGCACCAAGGGCAAAAGCACGGTCAGTGCTTTGGTGGCGCACTTGCTGCGGTCGTTAGGCCAAAAGACGGCACTGTGCGGCAATATTGGTGTGCCGTTATTGGAATTGCTGCACGCAGAACCCGCGCCCGACTGGTGGGTGATTGAACTGTCCAGCTATCAGACCGCTGATTTTATGGGCGTGCCCGCCGTGGCTTGCGTGCTGAATTTATTCCCCGAGCATTTGCCGTGGCACGGTTCAGAAGAGCGCTATTTTAGCGACAAGCTAAAAATTTTAGCCGCGGCCGAAGTTGCCGTGCTCAATGGCAGCGATGATCGTTTGGTGGCGTTAACCCAGCACGTTCAGCACGGCTATTATTTTAACAGCCGCGATTCCTGGCATGTACGCACCGATAGCCACGCGTCGTCCGGGCACGAAGCAACCGGCTATATTTATTTTGCCGATGACGCGGTTTTGGATTTAAAAGATTTGCGTTTGAAAGGCCGCCACAACGCAGAAAACGTCTGTGCTGCGCTGATGATAGTGCAGGCCGCCGGTTTTGATGCCAAGGCCGCAGCAAAACATGTGCTGAGCTTTCATCCGCTGCCGCACCGTTTGCAAAATCTGGGCGTACGTGGTGGCCTAGACTACATCGATGACAGTATCTCGACTACACCCCACGCGAGTGTCGCGGCGCTGGAATCAGTCGCGCCTAGGCCCTGCACCATTATAGTCGGCGGCTTTGATCGCGGGCTGAGTTGGACCCATTTTGTTGACGCCGTGCAAGCCAAATCCCCGCATGCCGTGATCGCCACCGGCGCGAATGCCAGCGTAATTGTAGAAGCGATCAGTTCGCGCATGCGCACGGTCGATGCGACCCTGGCTGGCAACCAAACGCCCGGCACGCTGGCACTGAGCGTGGTTGCGGACTTGAGTCAAGCGACTGCACTGGCCGCGCACATTACGCCGCGCGGCGGTGTGGTGCTGTTATCGCCGGGCGCGCCCAGTTTTGATGCATTCTCAAGCTATGCGGAGCGCGGCCGCGCCTTCGCTAATTTTGCTGGCTTTGGCGATATTTCCGAGGTCGAAATCGTCGGGTTGGGCATTTTATGAGTGGTTCAATTTCCGGCGTGAAAGTTTGGGATTTGCCTTCACGCATTGCGCACTGGGCGCTAGCGCTCAGTATTTTGGGCAGTTATGGCACCGCCGAATATGGCTGGTTGTCGATGCAGTGGCATTTTTATTTTGGCTACGCCGCAATTACTCTGGTCATTTTCCGGGTGCTCTGGGGCTTTTTCGGCAGCGAACATGCGCGCTTTCGCAATTTTGTGCGCGGCCCCGGCGCAGTCTGGGGCTATCTAAAAACATGGGGCGACAAAAATGCTGCAGAGACCACCGGCCACAGCGCACTCGGTGGCTGGGCCGTGCTGGTGCTGCTGGCCGCGACCTTAGCGCAAGGCATCAGTGGCTTATTTAATAACGACGAAATCGAGTGGTTCGGCCCGTTAAGCGACAAGGCGTCCAGTGAATTAGTCGATAAAATGGCTTGGTTTCATAATAATTTTTCCAATGTGCTGCTGCTAGTGATCGGCGTGCACATTATCGCGGCGCTGCTGTATTTGCTGATCAAGAAGCAAAACCTGATTGCACCAATGATTACCGGGGTGAAACGCACGGTCAAAGCTGCTGATGCGATACAAAAGCCGATTTGGTTAGCGCTTTTATTGCTTGTGGTCAGTGCGTTGGCACTTTGGGCGTTGATTTGGTTTTGGCCGGTGGCTTCATAAGCGCTTTTGGGCGTCTGGGCATATGGGCAGCTTTGATTTCACAGCGCCCGCACCGCGCATCATCTCCTGCACTGACTGCAAAAGCTCCGCACCAATATCGCGCTTCGCGTCGCGTTCCAACAGTTCCTTTTCATTGAGCGGCACCTTTTCGCCCGCAACAGCAGCTCGAATTCGCACCAAGTGCCCAACATTTTTCGCGCGCTTTGCCGCACTAAAGTCGTACTCACGTTTCATACTTAAGCCGCCAACTTCCGCAAACCCCCCGGCTGAATCTTCTTCTCCAGTAATTGATTTAGTTTTCATTGATCGTGTCCTAAATCGCTCGTAATGTCGCAGGCGGAATATTGCCTTGAACCTTGAACTGATCTAGATCACTCGCCAACGAATGAAGATTCCATGAGTCCGAGTGTGCCAGATGAGGTGCACTGATCCCGTCAGGGATCACATACGGTAGCCGGTGCGTCGCATTTGCCAGACTATAAACTGGTAAAATGAAAGCACGTCTTTATTTACGATCCTTGCAGCCGTTAAGCTCTTGCTTTAGCTTTTTCTGGAAAACCGGCATGCGCAGCGCACTTTTGACGATGATTTTGCTGATTTTTGCCGGTAATTTTGCCGCCGCCCAGTCCGGCAACTACGTACCCACCAACGAGCAAGTTGAAGCCCAGTTCAAACAGGCCCGGCAAGCAGCTTGGCGTGCGGCGTTTACCTGCTTTGCCTTTTGCGAAGCGGAAAAAAATCGGCAAGCACAGATCAAGCGCGACGTTGCCGCCGCAGCCGCAGCCGAAGCCGCCAAAAAATCCACACTCGTCATCAAAACCGATACGACATGCCAGCGAGCCATCAAGGGTGAAGATCGTGGCACCTTGGGCGTTGATGCAATCTGTGATTTTATGTAAAAATGCGTTTATGCGAAAACTTGTTTTGTATTTGCAAAAAATATTCCTGACCGCGTTTAAGGAATCCAACGACGCGAACTACGCTTGACTTGCCCGACGAAACCTTCCGCCAACTCAAAGTACAGGCTGCACTGAGCGGCTTAAAGCTCAAAGAACTGGTAACCCAGTTTATTGAGCGAGGAATTGATGGCAGAATTTTGAATGTAGCGAATGCCGCTTCCGCCGAGCGTTACCCCATTCCAATCGCGCGTGAAGCTGACGGCAGCGTCACACCGTATTTGATCAACGCGCAGCTTTACGAGGTCATGAACGAACAAGATTTGGCGCAACAACAGCGGGGGCTTAGGAATCCTTTGAATCCAAAGCCTAAGCACGCGTCTGGTAAATGAACGATTTGCTGGACATTAATATTTGGCTGGCTTTGGTCGACAAACGAGATGTACATCACCTGCTTGCCAGCCGTTACTGGGCGGACCGAGCGGGGCAAAGCCGGGGCTTTTGCCGTATTACCGCGAACGGTTTTTTGCGCCTGAGCACACAAGCCAAAGTGTTTCCGAACCCATTAAGCCCACACGAAGCTTGGATCACTTATCGACAATTTCTAGCGATACCGAGCATTCGCTTTCTGCCTGAGCCAAAAAGACTAGACGACAGTTATTGCGCGCTCAGTTGTGCGCCTGGATTTCCACAACACCTCTGGACTGATGCCTACCTAGCGGCTTTTGCGATGGGCAGTGACTGTAGGCTGGTATCGTTTGACAGCGATTTTAAGCGTTTCTCCGGGCTGAATTTTCTGCATCTTGCGGCGGCGTCTTAAAAGCCTAACGCCGTTATCCAAAGCAGGAAGCCTCTTAATCACGCGCAAAAAATGTAAATTGGCTTCCTGAACGTCTCTCCCACGCACAATCAAAAACCACTTGCCACACCACACCGCCAGCGCGCATCATTGCATTAACGTAACAATGCGCTAACACATGAAAAAGCGATTTGTAGAAGCAGAAGTTTTAAGTGAAGAGCCGATCGTGGCACTTTCCCGCGCGATTGCTGTGCTCGATACCATCGAAGAAGTGCAAGCGTTCTTGCGCGATTTGTGCACAC
>JAYTAO010000277.1:0-4127 GCA_043737435.1 Rhodanobacteraceae bacterium
CGCGCGATGCCGCCAGTTAAGCTGACAATGGGATTGTGGGCGATCTCACCGCGCCCTTGATGTACGACTAGGCTGTCATTAATCAAACTAAACTCACCCGCGCTGATGCGGATGTTTGGCCAGTCGGGCGAGAACTTAATTTCCGAGTTTTTCAGCTCAAAGTCTGCTTCAAATCGTCCTTGCGCGCTCCGAAATGGGAACTCGAAACGCTTCAAGGGGCCGCGATAGATCGCGCGGGCACGCCCAGTTTGTCCACGAATAAGTGCCGCATCCAGCCAAGCGATCACCTTCGGCGGCATTTTGTCGATGGCCCAAAATTGCCCGGCATGGGCGATGTCGCCGCGGCTCACGTCCAACGAGAACACTATTTGCGGCACTTCCTCGGCATTTTTCTCGACCGAGGCAAATGCGGTCGCATCGTAGCCCGGCGCGCTCAGTGCAATATCCGTCAATTCAGCGCTGTAGCCCTGCGCCCAACCTGAGGGCGCAGGCCAAAGGGCTGCGCTCAGCGAAATTTTTTCGATTTGGATGGGTTTACGAAAACTTACCGGTGCGTTCAACACGAAGTTCTTGCCCGTTAGCTGCAGCGACACGGCTTGCGCGTCGGCTTGCAAACGGATGTCGGCATTATTAATGCCAGGAATACGGCCCTTAGGCAAAATGCTCAATGCCTGCACTTCCAACTGCGTGCGCCACGGCCGCTTCGGGCCGAACTGCGCGCGCAGCTCGGTCAACTTGCCGCTGACGGCAAATTCCGCCAAGCTTCGGGCTTGATCCAGCGCTAAATGCGCCCCCGCTGCTTGTGCAAAAGCCGCTAAGTTAATTCCGCTCTCGGCCATGTTTGCAGTATGCGTATCATTGGTCTGCCCGGCCACAACAGACACCGACCCTGAATCGTCCAAATTGGCGATAAATGGCAGCGAAGCAGGCAGAGCATCGGGCAGCGAACCCGCTATTGCAGCTGTCTTGGCGTTCCCTGCCAAGCTGAGCGTGCCCAGCCAGTCATGACCGTTGCGGCTGCCAAATTCCAAGCTCATGGTGGCCTGCTGGCGGGCGTCCAAAGTGCTGATCTTGGCATAACCTTGGCTGGGCTTATTGTTGCTCAATGTCAGCCAGAGTTTGCTATCCAGGTTGCCCGCCAACATCTGTGGCTCGGCGTCGACTTCAGTGGTGCGAAAAAGCGCGACGATGCCGCGCAAGTCCTCAAGCGTGGTCGCAACTGTTTCCAAATAAAGCGTCAATGTGCTGGTGCGCTCAAGCCAATGCGCACGCAGCGCAATTTGCCCGCGCGATGCCAAACCGTTGCGCGTAGGCGCGGAAAACTGCAAGCCAGCGCGTAAAACTTCGCCTTGCCGCCGCAAAATCAGCGAAACACCATCAAAATGCCTCAGTTTACCGGTCAATGGGCGCACCGTGATCGCGGCGTCACGGATAGACAATTGCCCTACCGAATTGAGCAGCGCTAGCTGCTGGGCATTGGACAACGTCATGGCTCCATGATGCCCTAAGCCTTCTAGTTGCCAGCCGGTAGCGGACTGCGCCAGGGTCAGCCGAGCTCCCAAAACCGAAAGATCCCGCACCCAGTGTCGCCCGGGGAAAAAACCAAAAGGATCGAGCTCAATTTCCGCGTTTTCGATATTCAATCCGGCACTATTTTGATCGGAGCCGCCTATCGTTAAGGTATGCACTTTCAGTTTGGGACGTGCTTGCCAGTCCGACTGCACACTGTCTATACCCACATCACTGTGTAACCACGCGCTGAGGTTGTTTTCAACCACTTCTGGGTGCGCGGCTAGCCAAGGCAGAGCTAGCTTAGCTAAAGAAATTACAAGCGCGCAGGCGACGATGCCAAGCGCAATGATTCGCACCAGAAAACGGCGAAATCGTCCGCGTACTTTAGCCGCTGATTTCACAGGAGGACGACGTCGTATTGCTCAGGTGGATACTGTTCTTCGGCCTTGAATCGAATAGTTTTCCCGATGAAAAGCTCAAGTTCGGCCAGCGCTGCGGATTCGTCATCCAAAATGCGATTAACCACATCGGTGGCGGCAACCACGAGCAAGCTTTCCGCCTCAAATTGCCGCACCGAACGCGTAATTTCGCGAAACACTTCATAGACCATGGTTTCCACTGACTTGACCGTGCCACGCCCGCCGCAAGCACTGCAGGGGTCGCACAACTGGCGCTCCAGGCTTTCGGTGGTGCGTTTGCGCGTCATCTCGACCAAGCCCAGCGGGCTCATTTCATAAACGGTGGTTTTTGCATGATCTTTTGCCAGCGCTTTTTCTAAGGTACGCAGCACTTGGCGGCGGTGTTCTACATCATGCATATCGATAAAATCGATAATGATGATGCCGCCCAAATTGCGTAAACGCAGCTGGCGCGCAATCGCTTGCGCGGCTTCCAGATTGGTTTTGTAAACCGTTTCTTCTAAATTGCGGGTGCCTAAAAAACCACCGGTATTGACGTCGACCGTGATCATCGCTTCGGTTTGCTGAATCACCAAATGGCCGCCGCTTTTCAACTGCGCATTCTTGCCCAAAGCGCGCTGAATTTCGTCTTCGACGCCATACAAATCAAAGATCGGCCGTTCGCCCGGATAGTGCTCGATGCAATTGGCCAGTTCAGGCACAAATTGCTCGGTGAAGATTTCCGCACGCTCTAAAGTCTCACGCGAATCAATCCGTACTTTTTCAATATGGGATTTGCGCATATCGCGCAACACGCGCAAAAACAGTGGCAAATCTTCATAAATTCGGCTTCCAACTTTGCTGGTCTGCACCGCAGCGTTGAAGGAAATCCAAAGCTTCTCCAAGTACGCCACATCGGCACGTAATGCCTCTTCCCCCGCACCTTCCGCGTTAGTGCGCACTATAAAACCGTGCGTCGACGCACTAGCGACATCCGCCATAATGGCTTTCAAGCGCGTACGTTCCAGCTCATCTTCGATACGTGCGGATACGCCGGTCATTTTTGTATTCGGCAGCAGCACCAAATAGCGCGATGGAATAGACAGGTGCGTGCTTAATCGGGCGCCTTTGCTGCCGATCGGATCTTTGACCACCTGCACGATCACTTCTTGGCCTTCGCGCACCAGCTGTTCGATACTCAAATTGCTGGCTTGGCTGGCGACACCGTCACCAAGTTCACTCTCCAAGCCGCCGCGTAGAATATCCGAGGCGTGCAAAAACGCGGTGCGCTCCAGCCCCACTTCAACAAACGCCGCTTGCATGCCGGGCATCACACGTTGAATTCGGCCCTTATAAACATTGCCCACGAGCCCACGACGCTTAGCGCGCTCAATGAAGACTTCTTGCAACATGCCGTTTTCGACATGCGCCACCCGCGTTTCGCGTGGCGTAACGTTGATCAAAATTTCTTCAGACACCGCGAGATTCTTTCCAGCGAAAAATTTCTTTAGTCACAAATTGCCCCCGAGATGCGCGTTTCCACTTTTGCGCGCAAGCTGTACACACTAACCCGAGTGGCGTGAAACGTAGCGAAACAGGCGGCAATTCCGCAATTGTTGGCATTTTCCCGGCTCCCTTGTTCAGCTCTAAATGATGCAGCCTTGCATTCGCAATGGAATATCCAGGTTCTTTTTAACCTAGGGCAAAACCGCACCTTAGATGATTTAGCGCCGGCACTGAAATAAAATTGCCATAAATGTGCCTTAAAGTGCGACTGACCAAGCGACACGCCAGCCGTGCCGCACCCTTCCTCAGCCGAGCACGCTATGAACTTAAAAGTTAAAGCATTACTACTTCCGACCGTACTGGCAGGCCTAGTCGGCCAAGCCCATGCTGACGTTACGGTCGATGTCCTTGGTGACTACGAAGTCATTTTTGAAAGTTTGTTTCAGGCTGATGCGAACTATTTCAGCAATGATTTTAACAGCCGCACGGGTGCCACATTAACGCCTGCGCAGCGCACCAGTAATACCTTTATCGATGACACCGGGCTACGTCGTGCCGAGCTGATTTTCAAAGGCAAAAACCCACGTAATGATTGGTCTGTCGCCTATGAAGGCAATGCAAATCGTTGGTTGGACGTGTTTTTCCGTCACAAAATTGGCGGTTTTTCGAGCTTTCGCTTGGGCCAATACAAGCAGCCGAACAGTCTAGAAG
>JAYTAO010000278.1:0-4117 GCA_043737435.1 Rhodanobacteraceae bacterium
TTGGCTTTAAGCTCCTCGCCTTCCCAATGCGGGCCAGTTGGCTTGCGCCAAACCGGTCAGGCGGGAGATCTCCCGGCTCCCGTACAAAAGCGCGCAACCCCAATGCCAGGGTCTGTGACCACGCTGGACTGCATCGACACTCGCTTGCACCACTTACGCTTTGCCGGTTTGTGCCGGCGCACTCATTCGAAGCCATTTGCGAACAACACATTCGTCGGCGTACCTTGCTGAATTTGCCACGTGAATAAGCCAGTAGCGGCATTCAAAGTCTCAGCGCTGACCGCGATTGCATATTGGCGCCCCGTGATCGCGTCAAAACTGATTGTTTCGTTCGCGCTACTGCTTGAACGCATGGTGCTGATTGGGTTGAGTCCCAATAAGGTGTTACCAGTGTAGACATCCATCACGACCGTAGTTGCAGTGCCGGTCGTTGTAATCAGCACCGGGCCGTCCGCCGGTGCAGTCCAGTTCCACCACAGCGAATTATAGCCAGCCAATGCTGGCCCATGCGGTGGCTCACTGCTTTCCAATGTCGCTAGTCTGGTGTCGCCGTTGAGGGCAGCAATTGCGGTATTGACCGCTGTGCGGGCAGCAAAACTATCATTCACAGGTGCAGCCACGCCGGTAATCGTTACCAGCCCCGCGCTTGGATAGCTAAGTTCGTAATTCACACCATCGTACAAACTGATCAAGATATTTTCGCTGCGCTCGCCTGCGGTATTGGCGAGTGCCGTGAAGACAATATCCGATTGCAATTGCCCTTCGGCAAAATTGACCACGGTCGTGTTGCTCGGGGTGACGGTGTAGTCGCTAACGCCGAATGCATTGCCGGTGATGCGGAAAAATACCGTGCTCGCAGCCAAATTGCTGCCCAAGCGCTGAATGCGCGCAGTGGCGGTGTCGCTGCTGCTGGGCAGGGCGGTTGCATCGGGGATGAGCAATTGAAATATCGGCTCAATGCTGGCGCTGAAGTCCAAGTTTGCCTGATCCGCGCCGACTGTTATCGGGTTGACGAACGTAGCGCTCAGATTCATCCCACGCTTGGCAGCAGTCAAACTCGCGGTGCCCGCAGCGAAGTTGGTCAGGGTAAAACGGCCGTCGCTGTCGCTGCTGGCTAGACGCAATGCGGTGCCGCTCAGGCCATTGCTGATCGCCACGTTTTCCACTGGCTGCCCAGCCGCAAGTACGCGACCGCTGAGGCTAAAGCCAGTGGCGGTGCCAATCGTGACCAGCAACGAAGCGCTGGCAATCCCACCGCGTAAATCGCTAACTCGGCAGCGCACCCGATACTTGCCAGCGGCCGTGAAAGTCTGAATTATTTGATTCAAATTTTGCGTAACCACGCCGGAATCTTCGCGCTCCCAGGCATAGGCCAGGGCATCGTCATCGGCGTCGCTGGCGCTGGCGGTAAAGGTGATTGGCGTGTTGATGGCCGCAGTTAGTGTGGAGGCCGACAAGCTCAGTGCGGGATTGCGATTTGCAGTGAAATCGCCGTATTCGACATGCAATTGGATGCGCGGTGGGCTAACGCTGGCGTCCATGGCCACAGGCGTGACGTACACGCCTAAGCCAGGTTCACTCAGCGTGGCACCCAGGCGCAGGCCAGCGTCATTTTTGCCGTTGCGGCTGCCCGGCGTTAGATCCATCAGCCAGTTTTCGCGGGAGTCAATATTGCTGTGCAAGGCGCTTGTGAAAGCGCTTTGTTGGGTGCGATGTTCAAGCCAGATTCGCCCGGTGTAGCCCTCTGTGCTGGCTGTAGCCGCGCTGATCGGCATAAAAAGTTTTTCCTGCGCCAGCAAAGCCGCCATTGCGCTGGACGTGCCGCTAAGCAGTTGCGTTTGGTCTTGCGCTTGCAGCGTGTAGTCACCTGTGCCCCACATGCGCAGGCTGCGATCCGGTGCCAGCCAAGTGAGTCGCGTTTTTGCGCTGGCAGTAAAATGCGCCGTGCGCGATCCGCCTGAGCCTAAACGGTCGAACGGGTTGCCATACTCGACATTCGCCCCGACACCAAGCGGGTCCGCGTTGCTGGACGCCCAATAGTTGGCGTGCAGCAAGCCCAAGTTGTGCCCCAGTTCGTGTGCTGCGACGCCAGCGTCAGTGCTTTTAAGCCACATACCGCGTGCCCCAACATAGGCGGCGCCGGCAAAGCTGCCTGGGCCGCCGACGTAACCAACAGTTTCAAAACTGAAGTTGGTATAGCTAAATCCTGCCGCTGTTGCCAAGGTGCGGGCTTCAGCCAAAAGGGTCGTGATCCCCGTATTTGCACCCAGATCAATATAGTACTGGGCTGGGTTTGCCAGCAGCAAAATTGGCGTTATTGTGCCGCTAACCTGACTCAGTTGGCCGTAGCTGAAATCACGCATGAAATCACCCAGACCGGTAATTTGGTTTTGTACTTGGGTCTGTGTAGGCAACGCGGTCTCGGCTTGGTCGGAGAAACGGACGCGCATGTAGAGGAAGGTTTTCGGCCCGGTGGTATAGGGATTTAACGTCGCTGTGGCAGGCGTCGGCGCACCGATTAAGGATTCGAAGTAAGCAGTTTGACCAGCGTTAAAATCGCGCAACGCGACTTGGTCGCAAAATGCCTGATAGCCAGAACCCACGCGCGCATACACGCTGGGCTTGGCAGAGTTGCAGCTCGGCGCACTGCTTGCTGCACTGGCGCGTGCCTGCGCAAGTTCTGCCGCGTCTTGTACCCAACGCGCGACATCGCGGCTAAGTGCAATGTGGCCATCGAGCGCAATGCCGCGCGCGGGCATAAGCGATAAGTTAGCGGCGTTTTCCCGCACGCCAGCGGCATGCCGAATGTAGACGTCGGCTCCCACTATCAATACCGGCAAATACTTTGCCGACATAAAAGTCTCACTATCACTCGCCGCACCGCCATGATCATGCTCTGCATGCTCGGCGTTGTGAAACATATCCACCCGGTGCGTGTAGAGCGCATCGGCTTCAATAATCGTTTCGAGCTGGGCCTGCACTCCTGCCGGTAATGCCGCGCGGGCGCTAGCGTTCAGTGCGTGCTGCAATGCTAAATCCGGGTCGTGTTGAATCAACTCGCTCAGCTCCAAACGCCGCGCTTTTGCTAGCGCAACACCTAGATCAAGTTCCACGGGCGTCGACGCCTGCGTTTGGCGCGCTTGCCATTGTTCGAATTGCGCTAATGCGTCGAGCTCAGCGGGCGCGTCAACTTTAGCTTTGGCGCACAGCGGTAGGCTGAAAAATACAGCAAGAACAATCACAAAAGCACGCATGCCGGTTCGCCGTTAAAGAAAGTGCCGGCAGTCTAGTGGCAGTGTGCGCCTGGGTGCCAGCACGGCGCGGCAAATGTGCGGTGGTAATTCGCAGAACTAAATTGTCCTTCCGTGGGGCTTTTGTTGTTTTTGTCGCTGATAGCATCTAAGTGGCCACAGAATGCCCGCATCAACCCGCCAATCTAGCCACTACTAAATCCAACAAAACGCGCAAGCGCGGCAGCCTTTGCAGGTCGCGGTGATAGCCCAACCAGGTGTCGCGCCCCGGCGGTTGTGCACCAAGGTCAATCCGTTCAAGGCTGCTGATTGCATCACCTAAACGTATCGGCAGAACGGAAAAGCCGACACCCTGCGCACACATTTTTGCCTGCACATCGCGGCTATTGCTGCGAAAAACCACTCTAGCTTTCGGCAGCACGGTTTGCAGCCAACCGTCATCCGGCACGCCGGTAAATCCTGCGTCAAGCGCGATCAACGCAGTGCCGGTGCCACCTCCCGCTTTAGGTTGCTGCGTGCCTTTGCGCGCATAAACGCCATATTGCACATGCATTAGTTTGCGAGTGATGACGTCCGGCTCATCAAACGGGCGGATACGAAATGCCAAGTCCGCTTCGCGGCGCGACAAGCTGAGAAAGCGCGCATCTGCAAGTAGCTCAATGGCCACAAAGGGATGCGTTACCGCAAACTCGGCCAGCACCGGGGTTAGCACATGCGTGGCGAACCATTCTGATGCAGTAATGCGCAGCGAGCCTTCCAGATGCTGCGCACGTCCGGCAAGTTGACGCTCAATTGCTAGCGCTTCTTCCTCCATACGTTCGGCATGCAGCAATACTGCCGAACCCTCGTCGGTCAGCACGAAACCT
>JAYTAO010000279.1:0-1548 GCA_043737435.1 Rhodanobacteraceae bacterium
TGACGCCATCATTACCCATGCAATTCAACACGATTTCCCCTGCTCCACGGGCCTGCACCTCGGCAACCCAGCTCAATGTGTCTAAGCCATCCGAACGGGTTAATTTTGGGTCTCCAGTAAATTTATAGACCCGCCACGATGTGGGATTGCCAGCATCGTCCAGCGTGTGGGCGCGGCTATCAATGCCAACCACCACACATTGCGCACCAAATTCCGCGCTCAAGGCATTGATTAGATCGGGATCGAGTAAGGCCGGCGTGTTGATCGAAATTTTATCCGCACCGGCGTGCAAAACCGCGCGCGCGGCATCCACTGAACGAATACCGCCGGCCACCGAAAACGGAATATCGATGGCGTGTGCGACGCGGCTTACCCAGTTGCGATCAACACTGCGTGCTTCTGGGCTGGCGGTAATGTCATAAAACACCAGTTCATCTGCGCCTTCGTCGCGATAGCGAAGCGCCAGATCCAGAATATCGCCCATCACGATATGCTCGGCAAACTGCACCCCTTTGACGACTTTGCCGTCACGCACATCTAAGCAAGGAATGATGCGCCGGGTTAGATTGCTCGCTACTAAATGACTCATTGCTTCACTCACGCGGCAACCTCGCGAACCGCATCACTGAAACTAAATTTTCCCTCCAAAAGCGCTTTGCCAATAATCACGCCACTGACGCCATTGGCGTTCAAGGCACGCAAATCCATAAGCTCGGAAACGCCTCCTGAGGCTTGAACTTGCAGCTCAGCAGAAATGGCTTTCAGCTTGACGTAAAGCGCCACGTTCGGCCCCGCCATCATGCCATCCAGAGCAATGTCGGTCACCAGTGCATGTTTAAAGCCTGCGGCGGCGAAGCGCGCCACACATTCGAATAGCTCCACCTCAGCAGTCTCTTGCCAACCGGCAGCGTGGACGCGATACACGCCAAAGGGATCCGCCCGCGCGTCTAAGGCCAAGGCCAATTTTTCTGCGCCAAAAATATCGCGCCATCGATACACCAACTCAGGTGTTTTCACCGCCACTGAGCCCAGTACCACGCGCGCCGCACCGGCACCAAAACGCTCACGCACATCCGCTTCGCTGCGGACACCCCCGCCAGTTTGGATTTTTAAGCTTGTTGCCCGCGCAATTTTTTCGATCAAGCTGAGATTTTCGATGGAGCCCGCGACATCGCCTTTGGCACCGTCTAAATCAACAACGTGCAGCCAATTCGCGCCCTGTGCTTCGTAGTGTTTGGCCAACTCAACTGCGTTTTTGTCGTAGCGCGTTTCCTGCGCAAAATTGCCCTGCAACAGCCGCACTACGCGCCCGCTGCGCAAATCAATCGCTGGATAAAGCTGCATCAGCAGAGCTCCAAAAAGTTTTTTAGTAAGCGTGCGCCAGCGGCCTGACTGCGTTCTGGATGGAACTGCGCGCCCATGAAATTCTGGCGCGCCACAATCGCGCTAAAGTTCTGCCCGTGCGTGCTACTGGCCAAAGTTTGCTCGCTAATTGGGGCGGCATAACTATGCACGAAATAGGCATAGCTGCCCTGCAAACCCGCGCAC
>JAYTAO010000280.1:0-4111 GCA_043737435.1 Rhodanobacteraceae bacterium
ACACTAGAAAGCTTGCAGCCGAACTTGCGCGGCGGGAGCGCGTAAATCGATGGCCGCCTACGAATTTCAAGCACAAGATGCCAGCGGCAAAACTAGCCGCGGCGTTATCCAAGGCGACAGCCCAAAATCCGTGCGTTCGCAACTGCGCGAGCGTGGTTTGACGCCGCTGGAAGTCAGTGAGGTTCGGGAAAAACCGAGCGCTACTAGCACGCGCACCTCTGTGTTGCAAAGCAGTTTGTTTCAGCGCGGCCTCAATGGCGCGCAGCTGGCGATTTTGACGCGCCAGTTTGCCGTGCTTATGAAAGCGGGTTTGCCGCTGGATGAAGTGTTGCAAACTTTGGCCGAACAGAGCGAGAACGACTCTGCTAAGCGCATGCTGTTAGCGATACGTGGGCGCATGCTGGAAGGCTCCACTCTAGCCGCAGCGCTCGGCGAATTCCCGAAAACCTTTGATACGCTTTATTGCGCCAGCGTTGCGGCGGGCGAGCAGTCTGGGCATTTAGATACCGTGCTTGAGCGCTTGGCAGATTACTGTGAAAACAGCGCCGGGCTTACGCAAAAGTTGATGCTCGCGCTGCTATACCCGGCGTTATTGGCCGTGGTGGCCGTGGCGATTGTGACCGGGCTTTTAGGTGTGGTTGTACCGCAGATTAGCCAAGTTTTCTCGCAATTTGATCGCGAGCTGCCGCTGATGACGCGGGTAATGTTGGCGCTCTCAAGCGTCGTCTCGAACTACGGCAGTTGGATTTTTTTCGGGCTGCTGACGTTGCTAGTGATTTTCATTTTTGCATTACGGACCGAGTCATTCCGCGCCCGCTGGCATGGATTCTTGTTGCGCTTGCCCTTGATTGGGCCATTACTGCGCGGTGCCCAGGCGGCGCGTTTCGCCCGCACCATGGCGATTTCAACCAGCGCCTCGGTGCCGGTGTTAGAGGCGATCAAGCTCAGCACGCAAGTGGTCAATATGTTGCCGATCCGTAGCGCATTGAATGAAGTCTATAAGCAGGTACGCGAAGGTTCGACGTTAAGCAGTGCGCTGCGCGACACAAATCAGTTTCCAAATTTACTGGTGCGGCTGGCGGGTTCCGGTGAGAAAAGTGGTTCGCTGGAATCGATGTTAGATCACGCCGCAGCGCTGATCGAAAAGCAAGTTCAGAGCAAGCTTGCGACCTTAGTTGCGCTGCTGGAACCGGCAATGATTTTGTTGATGGGTGCGGTGGTATTGGCGATTGTGTTGGCGATTTTGCAGCCGATCTTTGAGATGAACTCTTTGCTCGGTGGGAGCGGCTGATGGCGAAATATCGGCCGCGTTTTGAGGTGCCCGCGAAAGCCGACGCCAAGCCTTTGGCCGAAGCGAAGCCACAAGCGGTGGCGAAAGCCAGCATGGAGTCGCGCCGATCCGGCGCTGCAGCGGAGATATCTGCACCGCCATCTGACAGTAAATCCGGTAATAGCATTCGCTTTGAAAGCGTCACGAAACGCTTTGCCTCGGGTTTCCAAGCGCTAACAGATCTGAGTTTCGAGCTGGCAGCCGACGAAATGGTGTTTGTGACCGGCCATTCCGGCGCGGGCAAAACTACCTTGCTGCGCCTGATCGCAGCGATTGATCGCCCCACCAAGGGCACGGTTTATGCGCTCGGCCAGCCAGTGAGCCGTTTTTCTGCAGGCTCAGTGCCAGCGTATCGGCGCCAACTCGGTTTAGTTTTTCAAGATCACCGGCTATTGTTTGACCGCAGCGTCTATGAAAACGTCGCCCTGCCCTTAGTGGTGGCCGGTGTGGCACATCGCGATATCGGCAAGCGCGTGCGCGCAGCACTTGACAAGGTCAATCTAGGCAGCAAAGAACGCGCCTTGCCAATCACCCTAAGCGGCGGCGAACAGCAGCGCGTCGGCATTGCGCGCGCCGCCGTTGCCAAACCGCAGATTATTCTGGCGGACGAACCCACCGGCAATCTCGACCCGGAGTTGTCAGAGGAAATCATGCAGCTGTTTGTCGAGTTTAATCGCGCAGGCACCACCGTGCTGGTCGCTAGCCACGATTTGCACTTGGTGCGCAAGTTGGAAAAGCGCGTGTTGGTGCTTGACCATGGCAAATTGATTGACGATTTTCGCCCGGCCGAGCAGCGTGGCCGCCATGCGACGCTACAGAACGAGCTTGATGAGCATGACTGAGCTGCATGCGGCGCCGATCAAACAATCCGCCCTGCGTGCGTGGCTGCGCAGTCATGCTTATGGCTTGCTTTCTAGCCTGGGCCGGTTTGCAAGGCAGCCGTTCAATCATTTATTGACACTCGGTGTGTTGGCGTTAGCTTTAGCGCTGCCTACGCTTGGGCATTTGAGTTTGAAAAATCTCAAGCACCTCTCCAGTGCGCTCAGCCAGCCTGGGGACGTTAGCCTTTTTTTGAAGTCTGACGTCAGCGCGATGCAGGCGCAAAATTTGCAAGATCAGCTCGCCACCATGCCCGGCATTTCGGGCGTCAGCATGAAAACCCCGGAACAAGCGTTAGCGGAATTTCGCGAGTTAACTAGCTTTACCGATGCTTTAAATGTCTTGGAGGGCAACCCGCTGCCTTATGTATTGGTGGTGACAATGGCGCCCGGCACCCTCAAAAGCGAGCGCGCCATGGCGTTGGTGAGCGAGATGCGGCAACTTTCGCAAGTCGAAATCGTGCAGTTCGATCAGGAATGGCTGCTGCGCTTAAAGGCGCTGATGGCGCTGGCCGAAAAAGGTGTGCTGGTTTTTGGCGCGCTGCTGGCATTAACCGTGCTGCTGGTAATTGGCAATACGATTCGCTTGGAAATTGCTGGGCGCGCGGATGAGATTCAAATTGTTCGTTTGGTCGGTGCTAGCAACGCCTTCGTGCGTCGACCATTTCTTTACTCCGGCTTTTGGTTTGGTGCCTTCGGTGCTGCACTCGCACTTGCCCTGGTCACGCTTGCCGTGCACTTACTCAAGCCTGCGGTTGCGGCATTGGCATTGAGTTATGGCAGCAGCTTCCAGCTGCAAGGTCTGAACGCCGTCGAGATCGCTGGGCTGTTGACGATCGGCACAGGCTTGGGTTGGTTGGGGGCATTGATTGCAAGCGCCAGCCATTTATTGCGCAGTGAAGCCGCACAATAAGCTGTTTATTTTTTTGCGTATACCCATACTTGGCTAGCATGGCCCCGGCTTTTCAGCCGCAAAACCCAGTTTATTGGATGCCACGATGCGACGGGCGCGGGCTCGAACGCTAAACCAAATGAGCAAAGCAGGTTGGGTATGGGGTGCCCAGAACCCTGGGCGTACGTGGCGCTCGCGTCGCGGCAGAGAAATGCCAATCCTTGCGGAGAAAATCGCCAAAAGTCTTCAAGTGAACCGTCATCTGAACCATGGTAGGCGGTCATAAAACACGTGGTGTGCAAAAGTTGTCCACCGGGCTTAAGCACACGAATAGTTTCCCGCATCGCGGTTTGTGGACAACCCACGATGTGCTCAAAAACTTGATCTGAAATCACCCAATCAAAACTGTTGTCTGGGAAAGGCAGCCGCAAAATATTTTCATCGGGATAATTGGCCTCGACATACTCGTCAGCTTTGATTCCCAACACACCAAGCAGAGTGTTTGAGTGCGAAATGCTCAGCACGCGTCCGGCGCGATCCGGCAATGTAAGACTAAATTCTTCAATTTGCGCGTACATGGCTTGACGGGAAAATAACCACCGCTTTTGCATACCAAAGCAGCTAAGTAGGTAAAGGCGACGTATAGCTTCATCAAACCACTTTCTTAATGACATCCAAATTCTTCCAGTGTTTCGGACCGCGTGCACGCTTAAAACATGCTATCAGCAAAACTTAATGGTGGGAAATGACTTTGCTAAACGATGCCGTAGTGCCTGAATCTCCGTTCAGCACACCTCAATGGCGCAGGCCTCCCGTTCAAGCTCAAAGCGTTAATGTTCGCCAAATTGTCGCATTTTGCGCTTAAATTGAAGCGCCAAACACTCACCCACACCCAATGCCCGCCCGGCAAGGACGCCGTTATGATTGAAAAGCTGCGCAACATCGCCATTATCGCCCACGTTGACCACGGTAAAACCACGCTTGTGGACTGCCTGCTCAAGCAATCACAAA
>JAYTAO010000281.1:0-1547 GCA_043737435.1 Rhodanobacteraceae bacterium
GAGCCCAATGGTGCCAATTGTTATGACGCGGGCATTCTAGAAGTCAGTACCGACGCAGGCACCACGTTCACACAAATCACCGCAGGGATTACCGGCGTACCTTATACCGGCACCGTCAGCAGTGGCAACAACGCGCTGGGTGGTCGACCAGGCTGGTGTGGCGCATCAAGCGCGCATGCAACGACAGCTGTTGATCTAGCGGCTTACGGCGGCCAAACGGTGAGTTTCCGTTTCCGTTTAGGAACCGACACGGGCGTCAATGTGGCGGCCGGCTGGAATATTGACAATGTGCGTGTCGTAAGTTGCACGCCATAAGCGTTTTCTAATCGCTTAAGTTCGCTAAAAGCGCCCGATTTGATCGGGCGTTTTTTTGGCTGCTCGAAAGTAGGCAAGTCGGAATTAGGGCCAATCGAAGCTTGCAGCGGTGGTGTCAACGTACCGTTACTTATTCACCTCGGAGAATCGTTAAACGCGGCGATTCGCGCTGCCGCCGATGCGGACGATGACGGCGATCTACGCCTGCTCCTTGCAACGGGCAATGCAGTGCTGCGCGTAAAACATCAAGCAGGAAATAGGCGCACAAAAAATTATTTTGTTCACGCTGTGATTTTTAGCTTGGACTTAGCGAATCACTCTGTATCAGGCAATTACGCCGAAGATGGAGCCCGCCATGTCGCAACGACCACTACCCGAATCGAATGAACGCCTACATGCTCTAGATGCCGTGCGCGGCTTCGCGTTACTGCTGGGCGTAGCACTGCACGCCACATTATCGTATTTGCCAGGCGCGCAATATTGCTGGTTCGTTGGCGACGATGCGAGCCAGGTACTGGCGCGCGCTGCGATGCTGCCGGGCGCCGCACTTTTACTGGCTATACCGACCGCCTGTGCGCTGTATTTTCATGCGCAATGGCCGATGTGGTTTGGCGTACCGACGCCGGATCAGTCGTTGTAGCCAAACCTTGCGGCTTTAGTCAGTGGAGGCACGGGCTTTGTTTTTGGCTGGCTGTTGCACAGGCAAACTGCGCTGCTGCAGTCGCTCGCAGTTTTTGCTGGTTGCATCTGGCGATTGCGCTGGCGTCGACTATTTTTTGCCTCAGCCGAGTCGGCCTAACGCCCGGCTTTGATTCCGCACCGCATGATCTGCACATGCTGGTATTTGCCTATAGCTACTGCATCGGCGCTTGGAGCTGGACGTTTGCCAGCATTGGCATCGCACAGCGATTCTTTGCAAGCTACAGCCCGATGCGGCGCATTATTGCTGGTGCTTCCTATTGGGTTTATATCGTGCATCTTCCGATTGTGATGGCATTGCAAGTGGCATTTTCCTCAGTCAAATGGAGCTGGTGGCTCGAGTATCCGTTGGCACTGGGCATCAGTTTTGCGCTGATGTTTGGCAGCTATGTGCTATTTGTTCGTGGACGCTGGATCGGCAATCTACTAAATGGCAAGCGCCCTGTAGCGCAAGCAGGCAAAGCACACACCATTACGGTAAACGCGACCCGCAGCATCAGCGATGTGCAATGAGCCCCAAAATGCTAAATATA
>JAYTAO010000282.1:0-10074 GCA_043737435.1 Rhodanobacteraceae bacterium
GTCCAGGTTCGTATTACCGCATTTGATCGTACGGGCTTGTTGCGCGATGTTGGTACCGTGTTTGCGGAAGCAAAAGTCAGCATTCTAGGTTCGTCCACCCGTGTGATGCCAGATGAAGGCACGGCAGAGATGGACTACACGCTAGAAGTGAACGATTTCGGCCAGCTCAGCGGGCTTTTGGCAAAGCTGCGTATGCTGCGCAATGTTTTGGAGGCGCGTCGGGTTTAGGACGCGCGTTGTATAAGTTTTTGGGTGCCGCTTACGACGATAGAACCGTTTCATGGTTCACTGGGCAAGGTTCACTGGGCAAGGTTCACTGGGCAAAGTTCACTGGGCAAACTTCACTGGGCAAGGTTCACTGGAACATCCATGCCGCCATAGAGCTGTTCTAGCGTAAAGCTCAGCACTGGGCAATCAAGCGTTATTTCACTGTCGCCCGTGTGAGTTTCAAAAGTCCAAATTTTTCCAGCACGCCGGAAAACATCAATACGACGCTCGTTTTGCGCAATCAAAACATAGGCCTGCAGGTGGGAAATGCGCTGATAGTTATAGAGTTTTTCGCGTCGATCAATCGCTTCGGTTGAGTCGCTCAGCACTTCTACAATTAGGCACGGGTTAGTTTCAACGTAGGCGTCCGAATTAGGCTCGCATACGACCATAATATCGGGGTAATAAAGCACTTGGTCGATGCGAACCAATACGTCAGCCATATGCGTTAAGCAAGAACCAGCTCCGGCTTCCAAAATGCCTGCCAGCCTTAGACAAATACGGTTATGTCGTTTACTCGCGCCTGCCATCGCAAATACTTGCCCTGCAGCATATTCATGGCGCACTACACTGAGGCGCTCACCGGCGAGATAGTCTTCTACAGAAAGTAGCGGTTGGCGTTTGACAACGTTCATTACCTTAGTCTAGCGCAGCTGAGGGGCAGAAACGAAAAAACCCCGCGATGTTTTGCGGGGTTTTCAAGTTCACTTCCTAACTATACTAGTCTGAAATCAAGCTAACGTTATCGACACGGAATGTTGTAATGAGCGAGCTATCCATCGTGCTGCGTAAGCGAACCACCACATTTTTGCCTTTGTAAGCGTTGACGTTGTAGCTACGATTTACATAAGTCGCGGTGCGATTGACATTGCTCAATGTGACAAGCGTGGTCAAAACGGCATTGGTCGAGGAATCTAGCAACTCGACAATCAGCTTGTCATAAGCGGTCGTGGTCGTTGCCGATTCTGCGGTGGTGATCTGCGTGCTGAAACTCAAAGTGGACGTCGTTGCTGTTGCAGGAATTAAGGCTGCTAGTGACGAAACTGAGTGCGTTGCGGAATTGCTGACGCCCAATTTTGCCGAGGTCGTGCCACTTAGAGCGCCGGTTTCAACTGCCAAAGTGTTGTGTGAGGTACCGGTAAAAGCCGTGCGTGACCAGGAACTATCCAGTGCGGCGTTAGTGCTAACCGTAATGCTGTCAAAGTTGCCATTCAACAGACGCTCGGTTGGAGTGATCGTTGTACACGTTGCAGTGAATGCTTGACCGCTGACATTAGCACTGGTAACTGTGACCGCGCGGCTGGTTGGGCTGAAAGTGCAGCCGGATTTGCTCGGCGTCAGTGTATAGCTGCCATTGGCAAGGCCAATAATCGCGTAACTACCTGCGGTATCGGAACTGCCACTGCTACCACCAGAACTAACGGTAACCCCAGAAACACCAGCGCCCGTGGATGTTGTGACCGCACCACTGACTGTGTAGGTGGTCGGTACCACGCCACTGCAGCTGCTGAACTTGAAGTTCTGCGCACGGGTCTGCCAGCTGCCACTTGGGCGATACATGCCGACAAACCAGAACGTGCAATCGTCTGCCGGATCAACCGTCATTTGATAATAATCGCCCCAACGCCCGGAAGTTTCTACTGCAGCACCAGCCGCTACGGTTGTTTCAACTTGCGTCATAACGCCCAAGCTGTCCGTCGCCAATCGCCCTGAATACGCAAGGCTGGGGTAAATAATCGGTGCAGAAGTTTTAGTAACATTGAAACCGAAGCCAATATTGCCTTGCTTGTCAGTAGCAACCGCGCCGATCAAGTGGTGCGTGGCACCATCGGCTGGGCTGTAAGTGCCTTCCTGGCGCAAAGTCCAACCGGAACCGGTATTTTGCAATTCAAACCAACGCAGACCTGCGTCAACGACGGTACCCGTGCGTGCAGGGTTTTGATTGGTCACAAAAGTACCGACGATCGATTGGTAGGTGCCTAAATTGCGATAGATAACGGAGTTCATCAAAACTTCGCGAATTGGATCCAGCAGTGCCGTGGAACCCGGTTGTGGCACCGAAGCAAAATCTGAGTAATTGCGCAGCCAGCTATTGAACTCCGCAATATTGATCTTAGGCAAAGTCGAGATATTGCTACTCGCGGGCGTGCTCCAGTTTAAATTTAATGCGTACAGATCCAGGAAGTCGGTACTGGTATTAGCACTTGTACCCGCGTGCGCTTCATCGTCATTGTGGCGCGCCAGAATGATCGGTGCGCCAACCGGGGGCGGATTTGCCGCACTGCCCATAAAGGTGGCAGGAAGAAGTGTTTGGAAGCCGTAGCCCGCCAATTTTGCGACCGTGGTAAAACGTTGTGCAGGACGCGCGGTAATACCTGCCAACATATTTTCACGGTCAAACGCATAAACCTTCGCACCGGTGCCAGATTCATTCACCGCACAAACATAAGCGTTAGGCCAAATGCTGCATTTTGGGTAATCTGGCGTCGATGGTGTGGCGTAGCCATAAAACTTCCAACCACCGCTGACCGGGTTTTCGGTATTAGACACATAGGTACACAAGCGGTTATTCGCACCGCCCATTTCCAACAAAAACCAGCGATTTGCCAATCGGTCGAAATGGATTATTGGATCAGAAACTGACGTGGCGCAGGGATCACCGGCGGGAGCTAAAGATCTAAACGAGGTTGGACCGGCCAATTTCACGCCGGCTTTGTCGTACACCGTAAAGTTGGTGCCGATCGAGGAATTACCGTTGACGCCATACATAACATAGTTATTGGATACCTCGATGACCGGGTCACCAGGACTGACGCCAGCATTGCCGTTGTTGATCGTTACGCGCGACGAACCTCGAATTTCAACCGTGTCATGACGCAGGCCTTGGGAAACTTCAAATAGCTGTTGCTGGTCACTCAGCAAATCCGGCGCGGTGATCCAATCTGAAGGTGCAGAGGGATCTTTCGCATTCAGTGGATAATACTGGCGCTTGGCGGCCTCAGTGATAGGATCTCCCGGCTTCCATTGGGCGGCAACGGGTAAATCACGCAAATCGCCGTTGAACTCGAAAGGTGTGACCGGTTCGCCACGCTGGGTATCGCCAGTGACGTCAGACTGAGCGTTCGCGGTTGACGTCGCGACTAACGCAAACACGCACGCTAGGGTTAGTCTTTTCTTCATCGTCATGCTTTTTTCCTAAAGATTAATACGTCGGATAATGGTGCGAAATGTGTCGCTCACCGACACGGATAAAGAAACTGCAGTTTTTGCTGATTTATTGCAGCGCTACTCGACTTCAAGATATGCCTGTCGGCGATACAGCCGAAGCTCACCGCGTTTGGAACTCAATTCAATTTTGTTTTTCGTCTGGGCAGCACTAAGTTCTTCAGCATTCGCCATCGACCCCAGCCGAACCACGCCCGTTTTGTTGGGTTCTTCCCCTGCTCGCTCGGTAATCTCGACACTGAACTCGGTGGCAATCAGGGCCGAAGTGGCTAGTGCTAACTCGGCAACTTGAGCTGGACCAAAAGAAGCGGTGATAACTCCAGTGCGCGTGCTAAAACGCTGTTGCGCGTTTAAAACCGCGTCGTTCAAAGACACATCAATGCTGCCGCTGCCGGTTTCCAGGTTCATCGCTGCCTGCACCCCGCGCGCAGCGATATTTCCAGAGTCCGAACGCACCGTTATCACGCTACGCAGCCCGCGAATTTCAACCATGCCACGTAAAGTCGACACCTGGACTTCATGCTTTTCTGGGACGAAAACGACGATATCAATGCGCTGGCCCAAACTCGTGGTCGCTTTGCTGGGCAAAGATGTCGAGATCATTCCAGTTTTGCGATCAAAGCTAAGGCTCGGCATCGCCTGCCCTATAGGCGCCTGCGCCACGGATGTGACTTCCAAAGCGTGCTCAAAGCCGCCGAATCGCAACCGCACTTCACCAAAGTCATTGCTAATTTTCAGCGCTAGGCCGGTCGGTAGTACGTCTTTTATGTTGGTGCGAGTCGGCTCGGAAGCATATTGCAACGCAGAGGGAGCCCCTGCTACTTGTGTGCCATCCACTTCGGCACCCATGGCTCGAGCAGAGCTTTTACCAGCGCACCCGCCAAATAATGCCAATATCGCAGCCGCCACCAGGTAACAAGGCACTCGAAAATTTTGCTGGAGCAAGTTGTTCAATAGTCAGCCATCCGCAAGAAAAAACGCGCATACGTCTAAGGTCTCAATTACAACTAAGACTTAAGTCGCAAAACGCGGCGGAATGTGAATGCGTCGTTAAGACGAGTCAAGCTGCAGTGCAGCAAACATTGACTATTTGCGTCGCATTTAGACCTAAATAGATTTCTAATAAAATTCTCACCGACGGCGACACGGTAGAAAAGTCAAGCAGCACAGGCGATAAAGCAGAAATGTCACCCGTAAAATTTTTGTGCTATCCAAGGGATTAAGCTCAGAAGCAAACCGACCAAAAACGTCTGCCAAGCCCCGCCAACAAAATACGGATACACCATCAAAACCACCCCGGAAATAAGCAGCAGCAAACGGGTTTGGCTCTTGCCGTACATGAAATAGCCCAGGCCAATCGAGCTAAAAACCGCGCCCCATAAAAGTGCCGCAATGTTCATAAGAATGTCCTTAGTAGCGCAAAAGTGAAGCCAAAAAAAATTTTGGCTTAAGCTGGTACTTTACGCCTTCATGCTCGCGAACGCGGCAAGCGCTGCCTCGCGCGTAGCCCTCAAATCTAGCATTGGCTGGGGATAGGCTTTAACGCCACCCATCATCCACGGCTGATGAATCACCTTATTTGGCAAATGCGCGAGTTCGGGAACATAACGGCGCACGTAATCGCCATTGGGATCGAACTTTTCCCCCTGAGTGACAGGATTAAAAATGCGAAAGTACGGCGCAGCATCTGCACCTGAGCCTGCAGACCATTGCCAGCCCTGCGTGTTGTTGGCCAAATCTGCGTCCAATAAAGTTTGCCAGAACCAGCGGGCGCCATGTAACCAGTGATAGCGAAGATTTTTCGTCAAAAAACTAGCCACAATCATGCGCACTCGGTTGTGCATCCACCCGGTTTGATAGAGCTCGCGCATGCCGGCATCGACAATGGGAATACCGGTTTGACCGCGCTGCCAGGCATTCAATTTAGCGTCTTTTGAAAAGCCATCACTCGTCTTGCCTTCCGCCGGTTGCAGCCATGGGAACGCAGCAAATTTGGCATTGAGCGGCTGGTTCGCTGTATGTGGAAAATGGAATAACAGCTGATGTGAAAAATCGCGCCAGCCTAATTCGCGCAGATAAAACTCGGCATGCGGCCTGACCGCCGCGGAACTGGCACGCGCATCATCGGCAAAGCGATAGGCGATTTGATTGACACTGAGCTCGCCAAAATGTAGGTGTGGCCCCAAGCGGCTGGTGCCAAGCTGATCGGGGCGATCACGGCCTTGGCTGTAATGTGCTAGCGCACCATCGCAGAACACATCTAATGCTTCCGCAGCGCCTTCCTCGCCGGGAGTAAAATGCGGCCAAAAACCTGCGTCCCAGCCCAGCTTTGAGCTTAACTTTAATTCCGTCAGCGCTACACCACTTGGTATCCGACCTTGCTGAGTAAGCGCTTGCACGATTTGACCGGGCGCGGGCAATGGACGACTGGGTGCCAATCGCGTCATCGCGTTGCGCCAGTAGGGCGTAAATACTCGATAAACATCGCCCGCGCCAGTCTTGAAAGCCCACGGTTCGTTTAGCAGATGCCCAGGAAAACTAGTAGCAACGATACCGCGCGCTTTCAGCGCTGCCTGGATTTCGCTGTCTCGTCGAACTGCGTCTGCTTCGTACAGTCGATGCCAAAATACATGGGTTGCCGCGACTTCATCAACTAATCGCAGCAAAACTTCGGCACTTTTGCCGCGTCGAATCACTAAGTTGGCACCAATTTTTCGCAGACTTTGCGATAGGCTCACTAAGCTTTTGTGCAGCCATGTGCGGCTCGCGGCCCCACGAGGCCAATCGCCAGCGTCACTAAGGTCGTGGATATACACAAGCGTGATCGGCAAACCGGTCTGAAGCGCTGCATCCAGTGCAGCGTGGTCGTGCAAGCGCAAATCACGGCGTAACCAAACAATAGCGCTCACAGTTTGACGTAGGGTCGGATCGCCGAAAAGCCGCCGTCCAAATGCAAGATTTGGCCGGTAATCCAACGCGCTTGCTCACTCAATAAAAATGCAGCGGCCTCAGCGCCATCGCTGGCGTCACCAAAAAATCCTAGCGGGTACTGCGCCGCAATTTGCCTTTCCGATGCTTCGGAACCCAACATTCGTGCAGTCATTGGAGACCGCATTAAACCAGGCGCAACGCAATTAACACGCACGCCCAAACCTGCGTAATCCGCAGCTAAGGATCGCGTCAGGGCTTCGATCGCGCCTTTTGCGGCCGCAATCGCTGCGTGATTGCTGACGCCCATGCCGGCTACTACCGAAGAAAACAGCACTACAGACCCTGGCTTTTTTGCATCACTCAATGCCGACAAATAGGCTTGTGCGCAGAAAAACGCGCTGTCGATATTCGCTGCCATGCACGCGCGGTACTGCTCCTCCTTGGTGCGCGCCAAAGGAGCGATCACGGTTGAACCGGCACAATGCGCGAATGCCTCTGGCGGAGCGCCAAAAACCTCGGCCACCGTTTTGAACGCAAGCTGCGCCCCCGCATAATTCGACACGTCAGCTTGAACAAGCAAATCGTCTGCATGCGCAATTATTGAAGAGGTATCCCGGCTGACCAAGGCCAAACGAAAACCCATGCCGCGAAGTTTTGCCGCTAATGCCTGTGCCACGCCACCGCGAGCGCCCGTAATAAGTGCGGTTCTCATTGATTAAAGCTCCAGAAAATTCTTAGTGAAAGTATCGCGTGCACCGTGGCATCAAGGTGAAGAATGCACTGGATACATGAAAACTACGCAACCATGGGAAGCTAATGGCGCGTAAGAACAAGCATTCTCGCTGGGATTTAGGCAGAATGCGCGCCCTTAACCCTATACGTGAAACCAAATGCCAAAAGACGATCAAATTGAAATGGAAGGCGTTGTTGACGAGACCTTACCGAACACAATGTTTCGAGTAAAACTCGAAAATGGTCACATTATTACCGCTCATATTTCCGGCCGAATGCGCAAAAACTACATTCGTATTTTGACCGGTGATAAGGTCAAAGTTGAGATGACACCTTACGATTTAAGCAAAGGTCGCATTACTTTTCGGCATAAATAGATTAAAATCAGCAGCTTACAATATTTTGTTAAAGCTACTTCTCGTTAGGCTCCGCACCTTGTATACTTAGTGAACTTACAAGCCCTCCGCTGGAGTAACGCAATGGCGAACGCCGCAGAAGTTCACGATCTAGACGTAAGCGTTGAGATCGAATATGCAAAAAACACCTGCCGCAGCGGCACTGATATTTCAGGCGTTGAAACCACGTTACTGTTGCTGCGCTCGGCAGATGCCACACTGACTACGCTGGACCGCTTATTTCGCCAACACGGAATTAGCAGCGGCAAGTTCAATATGCTGCTCACCATTGCCGCATTCAGCGCCCAAGACAAACAAGATGCGCCTAAGCCAGCGCAGATTGCACGAAAGCTTGGTGTACGCCGTCCGACCATCACCGGCCTTTTGGACAATCTCGAAAAAGACGCGCTAGTTGAGCGTAAACCGCATTCGACCGATGGCCGTGCACTTAGGCTTGAATTGACCAAGAAAGGGAAAAAGCTATTGGACAAACTGCTGCCCGATTATTGGACCATTCTAGAAACGTTATCGGCACCGCTCAACGCTTCCGAACGCCGCGGCATGCTTCGTGGCGTGGAAAAAGTCTATAAAGTGTTGCCGACGCTATCTGGAAATGACGATTGAGTGCCCAATGGATGCCACTTTAGAGCATCTGCCAGCTGAAACTCTTGACGCGAATGTCTGACTTTCGCGTCTTTTTTTTGGGCGATCTGGCGCTACAGGTCATCGCTTTGGATGCCCTACCCTCGCCCCATTTATGCCGCACGCTGCAAACGCTTGCACAATTTTTGCGCAAGCTTTCGTTTGTGAACGAGGCAATTTGCGCGTTTGATAGCATCACCTTGTTTTTGCAGCCACTTACTGACTCGCAGCTTGCGTTACGCGCCGTACAAAACGTTCTGTCGCAAAAATTTGCTTCCCCCGCACAGAACATTTGCCGCGAACATCGCATCGGTTTCAGTCGCGTGCCGCTCGACACCGAATTTCAGTTCGATTTAGCGGCGCTGGCGATGCACTCAAAGCAATCTGGACAAGACTGGTTGACGCAATTTTGCGCCACCCATTTCACCGTCGCGATGATTGGCTTTAAGCCCGGATTTCCGTATTTGCTAGGCTTGCCTGAAGCATTAGCGATGCCGCGTCTAGCCAAACCTAGAATAAGTGTCGCCAAAGGCAGTGTCGCTATCGGCGGCGGTTTCGCCGGTATTTATCCGACGCGCACAGCCGGCGGCTGGCACGTCGTGGGCATTACAGACGCCGTATTGTTCGATGTGAAGCGAGCAGAGCCTTGTCTATTCTCCGCTGGCGACGGCGTGCAGTTTGAGCTGTTAGACATTTAGCGACGCTAGGGCGTCGCCATCAGATCGCTTGTTTCGAAACCCTTTCTAGCGCTACATTCAGCGCATGTTACCGCGCACCTACCTCGCCAATCAGATGTTAATCGCCATGCCCACCATGGACGATCCGAATTTTTCACGCAGCGTAACCTATATGTGTCAACACGACGCTGATGGCGCTATGGGAATTGCCATCTCTCGCTCCGCCAACTTTAGACTGATCGAAGTGCTGGAGCAGATGAAAATAAGCACCGCGTTGCCTGCAGTGGCGGCGCAGCCAGTATTTTTAGGGGGACCAGTACAAAATGATCGTGGCTTTGTCTTACACGAGCCTTGCGGTGACTACCTAAGCAGCATGCGCTTACGTGGTGGCCTTTGCCTGACGACTTCGCGCGATTTACTTGAGGCCATCGCAGAAGGTGAAGGGCCTCGTAATTATCTAGTGGCACTTGGTTTTTCTGGCTGGAGTGAAGGCCAACTAGAAGCGGAAATTTCGCAAAATTCCTGGCTCAACGCGCCTATGAGTCGCGAACTGATGTTTTCAACGCCAATCGAGCAACGCTGGCAGAAAGCCGCCGCACTCATGGGCGTCAACTGGCATGCAGTGGCGGGCTATGTCGGCCACGCTTAGTTCCTAATTCCTAACCGAAACATTTTTGCAGCGAATTCGTTTCGCAAAGTTCCGCGTAGCCAGATAAATCCGAGTCAAAATTCAGCACAACCTGACTTTGAGCGCGCTCAAGCTGCACTCAAGCTTAGCCCATGACCCAACCACGTCGCCAACTTGTCGACCCAACCCAAGCGCAGTTTTTCCACCTGATTATCCGCTGCGTCCGGCGGTCTTGGCTGTGCGGACGTGATCCTTACAACAGCAAAGATTTTGAACATCGTAAAGCGTGGCTAAAAACGCGCATTCTGGAATTGGGTGACATATTCGCGACAGGCGTCTACGCTTTTGCCGTCATGAGCAATCATGTCCACGTGGTTTTGCACATGCATCCAGGCACCGCATTTGCATGGTCAGCGATTGAAGTGGCGAAACGTTGGGTGCGACTATTTCCAGCGAGCACGCCGGAACTTTGCGAGCAGAAAGTCGCGGCCATTGTTGAGAATGCTGAGCAAATTGCAGTCTACCGAATTCGACTAACCGATGTTTCTTGGCTGATGAAATGTTTAAGCGAACCGAT
>JAYTAO010000283.1:0-24934 GCA_043737435.1 Rhodanobacteraceae bacterium
GCGACGGTTTTATTCATTAGGAAGTCACTTTCACTTTAGCCGCTGCTCTAGCGCGTCAAAAAGTGCTCCTGCAATATTAATTCCGTACGCTCGATCCAATTCGCGAATGCAGGTTGGGCTAGTCACGTTCACCTCGGTTAAGTACTCACCAATGACGTCTATACCGACGAAATATAATCCGCGGCGGCGCAATTCTGGCCCAAGCTGGGCTGCGATCCAACGATCCCGCTCCGTAAGCGGTTGTGGCACACCGATGCCGCCACGCGCCAAATTGCCACGAAATTCGTCTCCTTGAGGAACCCGTGCGAGTGCATAAGGAATAGGTTCGCCATCAATCAGCAATATTCGCTTATCGCCATGTTTAATTTCCGGTAAAAATTGTTGCACCAGCGCAAGTTCGGTGCCCTCATGCGTTAGTGTTTCAAAGATTACATTTAAGTTCGGATCAACGTTTGAAACACGAAAAATAGCCGAGCCCCCCATGCCATCAAGAGATTTTGCTACGGCTTGGCCATGCTCCAACACAAACTCTTTGAGCAATTTAGCGTCGCGAGCTACCAAGGATTTTGGACAGCATTGTGGAAAATGTAGTGCAAATAGTTTTTCGTTCGCATCGCGAACGGATTGCGGTTTATTCACGACGAGCGCTCCCTGCGCTTCCGCCAAATCTAAAATGTGCGTGTCGTGCAAATATTGCGTGTCGAAAGGTGGGTCTTTGCGCGACAAAATAATCGACATATCGCCCAATTCAATGGATTGTGCTGCGTCAAGGTGAAACCAAGCGTCTTTATTATCGAAAACATCTAGTACCTGGGCGAGCGCACATGCGCGACTGTTTTTGATATAGAGGCTTTCTTGGAGCAAATAATGCAGGGTGTAGCCGCGTCTTTTGGCCTCGAGCAACATCGCGAAACTAGAATCTTTGTAAATCTTGATTTTTTCGATCGGATCCATAAGGACCGCAAGAGCACGCTGCATGTAATGAATCCGTGTGAGATAAATCTAATTGACGCAAGGCGGGCAAAAGTAGGGATCGCAGTATCCTCAAAAGCGGCCGTCATGCATGGCTTTTGCAAAATCCTACGAGTAGTATCGCTGAAGTTCCGGTGAAATGAATCGTGAGACTTGCGTTCAGTTGGTGGATATCGCCTAAGTTTGGCAAACACTTAGAACATAGTCTTGAGAAACAGCTGCAGCTGCGTAAAGCTCGTGTTAACGTTGGGCTTGACGAAGCGTCTGCGTCGCGCGAAATGCTTTTGAGTGGTTTTTAAGCAGTTGCTTGATCTTCTCAATAATTTGTTTAGTGGTGGATTGAATTTTTTGGGGTGCCTATGGACGATCTAATCGAAAAAAGCGGTATGGCCGGCCTTCGAGTCATGGTAATTGACGATAGTAAAACGATTCGGCGAACCGCTGAAACGTTATTGAAAAAAGAAGGTTGCGATGTAGTTACTGCGGTCGATGGATTTGAAGCGCTCGCGAAAATTGCCGACCAACAACCGCAAATCATTTTTGTCGACATCATGATGCCCAGGCTAGATGGTTATCAAACCTGCGCGCTGATCAAAAGCAATAGCCAATTTAAGGCGGTGCCAGTAATTATGTTATCCAGTAAGGATGGTCTTTTTGATAAAGCGCGTGGACGTATCGTGGGTTCTGAGCAATATCTCACCAAGCCATTCACTCGCGATGAACTGCTTGGCGCAATTCGTCGTTATGTAGCTTTCGGGTAAAAGTTCGCTGTGGCGCGTGTGCTAGTCATTGACGATTCCCTAACTGATGTTCGGTTGTTGACCGTATTATTAGAGCGTAACGGTTTTGACGTAGTGAGCGCGGCAAACGCGACTGATGGGATAGTGCTTGCGCGTGCGCAGCAGCCCGATTTGATTTTGATGGACGTGATCATGCCGGGTACCAACGGCTTTCAAGCTACACGCATGCTAAGCAAAGACCCCGAGACAGCAGCCATCCCCGTGATTATCGTAACCACAAAAAACATGGAAGCGGATCGCCTTTGGGGTCTCAGGCAAGGCGCACGCGATTTCGTAACCAAACCCCCCAACGAGCGCGACTTGATATCGCGCATTAACCGTTTGCTGCAGGCTTAAAGCTTATGACAATTTCCTCTGAGACGTCCGAACCCAAAACAGCCTTTGAAATTTTGCTCGACTATGAAAAGCGAAGTTTGGAACACGTCGCAGGTGTTCCGGAGCAGCTCGAAGCACCGGGTCTGTGGCGAGGAATCGGTTTTCGACTCGGGGACATTTACTTGGTCAGCAGCATTTCAGAAGTGAATGAAATTCTGCGTGTGCCTACCGTTACCAATGTGCCAGGCACCAAAGCTTGGATGCTTGGCATTGCCAATGTGCGTGGGAATTTGTTACCGATAGTGCACCTGCGCGGACTTCTGGAAGGTGAGACATACAAAGCGGTCGATACCGCACGTGTTCTGTCAATTAAACAAGCTGGCGGCACGATAGGTTTGATTGTTGATGAAGTGCTTGGTCAGCGCAGCTTTGTCGACGAAAACAAGCAAAATAATAAGACCTACTTAGACAGCCCTATAAATTCTCATCTTTCGCATGAATATGTTGCGGGAACAATGAGTTGGGGCGTTTTTAGTATGGCGTCACTCATTAAAGAGCCTGAGTTTTTACAGGCGGCAGCGTAGATTTTCTAATCGATCGGTTTTAGGTTAAGGAGAGTTGGCATATGAGTACTCCAGCAGGTGGATTACAGCAGCGCGAATCGCAAACACTGAACGCAATCCTCGGGATTGTTTTGGCATTGTCATTATTATTCTTGTTCGTCAATTTCTTCTTGGCAAATAAAAGAAATACCGAGGATCGCGGCGCCATTGCGGCGATCAATGAAATCCAGGTGCGCTCCCAGCAAATTGCGAAATTTGCCGCGGAGGCAGCTGGCGGTAATTTGGCAGCGTTCGCAGCGTTACAAGACACTCGGGATCAGATCGACGCCCGCGTTACCGCGCTTACCGCGGGCAGCGATGGAGTCAAATTCCCGGCAGTGCCAAAAATCGAACAGAATCTAGAGGTGCAGGGCAAAGTAAAACTGCTCGGTGACTCTTGGAATCGAGTTAAAAAGAATGCCAATGATATTTTGACCCGGCGTTCAAACGTCGGCGATTTCACTGACAATGCGGTACGTTTTCTCGAGCGAATTGCGCCGTTATCGGTACGTTCGGATCAACTGGCAAAATCACTTGCGGATGTCAGCGCCCCACAAGATCAAATCTATGTTGCGTCGCGGCAAGTGGCAATCGCCGAACGGATTATTCGGCGCCTAACGGAAATCCAAGCCGCGGGTGAAAATGCATCATCGGCACGCGACGGATTCTTGCGAGATTCCCAGCAGTTTGGACGTACGATGGACGGACTGCAGAACGGCAACCCTGAGCTCAGTATCTCGCAAGTACGAAATGCAGAAGGTTTACAAATTTTGCAAGAAGTGAAGACCATTTATACCGACGTCAGTGGTTTCGTGGATGCGATTACCAAAGGCTCAGACGCCGTTTTCGCAGTGAAAGAGTCGTCCGGTGATTTGTTTTTAAACTCTGCCACGCTGTTGACTCGCGCGCAGGAGGTCGAAAAGGCCTTTTCATTGCAACCCAATAACCGCGTCCTACCTTCGGTGTTGGCATCCGTGGTTTCCGGCGTCTTAGCCCTGTTTTCGGTGGTGGGGTTGTTGCTTTTAAATTATAGAGATCAGCAACGCCGATACAAAGTAACCGCCGATTTGAATCAACGAAACCAAGAAGCTATTTTGCGATTGCTCGATGAAATGGGCAGCTTAGCAGAAGGCGATTTGACCGTCCGCGCAACAGTTACCGAAGACATCACCGGCGCGATTGCAGACTCGATCAACTTTGCGGTTGAAGCATTACGGTCATTGGTGACGACGATTAATGAAACCGCTGTGCAGGTGGCGGCAGCTGCGCAAGAAACGCAGGCAACCGCAATGCATCTGGCAGAAGCAGCCGAGCAGCAAGCGCAGCAAATTACATCCGCATCTGCGGCAATTAATGAAATTGCGGTCTCAATCGATGAGGTATCGAAAAACTCTGCGGAATCCGCTGACGTGGCGCAACGCTCGGTGCAAATCGCAGGCAAAGGTGCTGCGATTGTGCGTCAGACAATTCAAGGCATGGACAACATTCGCGATCAGATTCAAGAAACGTCAAAACGTATTAAGCGCTTGGGTGAAAGCTCGCAAGAAATTGGTTCCATCGTCGAACTGATTAACGACATCGCGGAACAAACAAACATTCTCGCGCTAAACGCTGCTATTCAAGCAGCATCAGCCGGAGACGCCGGTCGCGGGTTCGCAGTGGTGGCCGATGAAGTGCAGCGTCTTGCTGAGCGCGCGTCTAACGCGACAAAGCGAATTGAAACCCTGGTGCAAACAATTCAATCAGATACCAACGAAGCCGTCACCTCAATGGAGCAAACCACGGCCGAAGTGGTTGCCGGTGCGCGACTTGCAGAGGATGCTGGTTTGGCGCTGGGTGAAATTGAAAAGGTATCAAACGATTTGGCCGATTTGATTCAAAATATTTCTGAAGCTGCGCGTCAACAATCGGCGGCTGCGACGAATATTTCGGCAACCATGAACGTGATTCAAGAAATTACGACGCAGACGTCGGTAGGTGCATCACAGACGGCGGAATCGATTGGTAACTTGGCCCAGCTGGCTGCCGATTTACGTCGCTCAGTTGCCGACTTCAAGCTGCCGAGTTGAACGGGCAGAGTCCTTATATGGTTCAATTTTTGCTTCCGTTTGCTTCTAATGATCCGCTGCAAAAGGCCAAAGTACAGTTCTCCCGTTGGGTTTATGAAAATTTCTGATTGTTCCTTAACATCAAACTGTTTATTCCTTAGCTATCCTCACTGTAGCTATTCTTACCCGAGCTATTCCTCTCCAGGGGGCTGCCAATGAACGATCCAAATGATATTGATTTCACCACGCTTAACTGGGTAAAGCAGGAGCTTGATGAAACCCTCAAACAAGCCCGGCAGGCGCTTGAGGCGTACGTAGAGGATCAATCCGACAAAACTCAGTTGAAATACTGCTCAACCTATATGCATCAAGTGCAGGGCACTTTGCGTATGGTTGAGCTGTACGGCGCGGCGATGGTCGTGGAGGAGATGGAAAAAGTTACGCTGGCAATCGTTGATGGCCAGATCAAGCAAACCGATGACATGCTTGAAGTGATCATGCGCGGCCTGGTGCAAATGCCAGATTATCTTGGCCGGTTGCAGGGCGGGCATCGAGATATCCCGATCGTGTTGCTACCCTTATTGAATGATTTGCGTGCATGCCGTAGCGAAAAGCTGTTGACTGAAACGGCGCTGTTTTCGCCCAACCTGAATGTTGGATTGCCCAGCTCAGCGGTGGGTGCTAACGAGGCAACCCCAGCCGCAGCCATGCGTGCAAGTGCGAGTAAATTGCGATTGGCATATCAATTTGGCTTACTGAAATGGATTAAGGGTGATGATGTTGATGGCAATCTCGGGCGGCTGATTGCTATTTTGGATCGCTTGCGATCAATGAGCGTGCAAGTTGATGCACGACGTCTTTGGTGGATTGCCAGCGGTGTAGTTGAAGGCGTTTTATTGAAAGCGCTGGAGCCAAGCGTAGCGGTGAAGCTGTTGTACGGTAGGCTAGATCGGGAAATCAAACGTATAGTCGATATCGGTGAGGCGGATTTTGACCGTTTAGCGCCAGTGGAGCTTACAAAAAGTTTGTTGTATTACGCAGCGCATTCGGAAAACAAAGGCCCTCGTATCGCGGAGATTAAACAGCTTTACAAGCTGGAAACTCTGCTTCCTACTCAGTCTGAAATCGAACACGCCAACAGCGCTTTAAGCGGCAGAAATAAAGCACTGCTAGACACCGTGGGCGCGGCGATTAAAGAAGACATCATGCGCGTTAAAGACGGGCTTGATATGTTTTTGCGGGGCCCTCAATCAAACGTGGGTGATCTGGCAACCCAAGGCGAAACTCTGCAACGCGTGGCAGATACTTTGGGTGTACTTGGCTTGGGGATTCCACGCAAGGTAGTTATTGAACAACGCGATATCATCACCAACATTATCGTAGGAAAACTAGCGGCTGAGGAACAAGCTCTGCTTGATGTAGCGGGCGCGCTTCTGTTTGTGGAGTCGTCGCTTGACGATTATATTGACCGTTTAGGCCAGGGGCAAAACGATCAGCTAGCGAATGCTGCAACACTTAAAGGCTTGGAGCTGCCTCAAGCTGAAGTGCGCCGCATTCTTGATGCAACGATGAAAGAAGCTACGATTAATCTGTCTCAAGCGAAACAAGACATTGTTGCGTTTATAGAATCGCCGTGGGATCACGGAAAGATCGAAGGAATTCCTAAGCTTTTAGAAGAAATCTCCGGGGCGTTACGCATGTTGAATATGCCCGAGCCCGCCGAATTAAATGATGGCGTCACCCGATTTATTGAAGTCGAGTTGCTCAAACACAGACGTGTACCAACTTCTGAGCAGCTTGATCTTATGGCGGATGCTCTAGCTAGTATTGAGTATTACCTTGAGGCTATCCGCGAAGCTCGTCCCAATCGTGATCGTATCTTGGAAGTGACGCGTCGTAGTCTTGAAGCACTTGGTTACTGGCCCGTTCCCGACCCAAACGCATTGGGTACCGCCGGATCCTTGGATGGCGCGCCTGCTTCAAATGAGTTTGTTGCGTTTCCCGATGATTTCCAAGCGTCGCGTATCGACTCGTTTGCATTAGAGCCAATCGTCACTAAAAACGAGCGTCCCTATGCGCAAGATAATGAACCAGTGCTTTCGCTATCTGATATCCCCTTGACCGAAGTTGCAGCAATGGCAGCAACGCCTCTAGATACCGAGTTGGATCTGAGCGGATTTGTGCTCATTGAAAGCGCTTCAAAGAGTGCAGATTGGCAGTCTGAAATGGAGCTGCCCACCCTCGCAGAGTTGACGGCACCCGCTGGGATTTCGGTTGCTGAGGTAGTAAATTCCGCTGAATCAAATGATGTCGTTGAATCGCAGCAGCCTGTTATTTCTTCGAATGAAGAGATTCCGGTTCAGGAGATTGTTGAGCTAGACACTGGAATTTCAGATGCTGACAGTGCGTTCAGTGATTTTGATTTATCAATGTTGGATCAGGAGCCTGCAGACAGTAATGTTGTTGACTTCCCTGATTTTAACGATTTAGACAGTTCTTCGGTGAACGAAAGTGTTTTCGTTAGCGCAGAACTTCAACAACTTGACGCGTTTGCCGAGCCTGATCTTGCGCAAGCTGAGGTTGATGTCTTCAGTCTTGATGGGTTGATTGGTGAGGACTTTGCAGCTGAAGTAGTTTTAAATGCGCAACCAACTGTTGCGGCAATTTCTGTTGAGGAGCCTGCATTTGACTTCAGTGCATTGGAGTCAGAGCCAACCCTGCCTGAGCCGGAAATTGTCGCAAGCGAAACGACATTTGATGTAGCGGCCTTGGAAGCGTTTGAATTTGAGCTGCCAAAAGTCGATGTGCCGGTAATTCAAAAAGTTGAAAGTCCGGCAAAGAAAACTGATCACCCTTCGATCTCATCTGGTTTCCAGATGGTCCCTTCAGACGACATTGATGATGAAATTCGCGAAGTCTTTGTTGAAGAAGTACAGGATGAACTATTTGGGTTGGCGAAGTCACTTCCCGCATGGAAGGCGGATCAAAATGACTTTGAAAAATTAAAACCGGTCCGACGTTCATTTCACACTCTTAAAGGCAGCGGTCGTTTGGTGGGTGCACTCGCAATGGGCGAGTTCAGTTGGAAAATCGAGAATATGCTGAACCGTGTTCTCGACAAAACGATACCCGTCAGCCCGGCGGTGCTGGCTTGTTTAGATGAGGCAATTGCGGTGTTGCCGCAGCTGCTTTCCGGGCTAAAAGGTGAAGGCAATCCGACCGGCAATATCGGCGGAATTATGTACGTCGCTGACCGAATTTCCGCCGGGGAGGAAATCTTTCTCCCAAAAAATGAGCCCGTCCCGACTGCAGAGCATGCGACCGAAGTTTTGGTTGCCACTCAGGCGGCGGCGGGCGCTGTACCTCTGGATGAGCGAGTTCAGATTGAAGTTGTAAATGTGTTTCCGGAAAAGCTACCTGAGAAAAATTTGTTGGCAGAGACAAGGGAGAGTGTTGAAGCGCCCCAGCAAATGGGCGAATTTGCCAGCCTTTTGGGCGAGAATGTTGTAGAAATCGAAACTCCTGTATCTGCAGACGTCGTCGGTGTGACGGGCGAATACGAGGTGGTCGGAGGAAATTCATTTGACGTTGTTGAGGGAGCCCCTGAGCAGTTAGGACATAGTTCGCCAGGTCTACCGGATGCACTTGCAAACGACCCTGTGCTGATCGATATTCTTAAGAGTGAATCTGCGTCTCACGTCACGGTGATTCGCGCTTACGTAGCCCAAGTACGACAATCGGGGGCAAACAGTCCTGTTAGCGAAGCACTTCTGCGCGCTGTTCACACGTTAAACGGCGCGATTGCAATGGTTGATTTGCCATTTGTTTCAAACGTGCTGGCGCCACTCGAGGGATATCTAAAAAGGCTTAAGAATACCACTGGGTTTGTTGACGATCGGGGTATAGAGGCGCTTTCCAGCACCGGCGATCTTGTCGAGCGAATGATCAAAGGTATTGAGTTGGGCGACGTTTCTAATATAGATTCGACGGAATTGGAGCACGTTGTCATTGGGCTACGTGACAATTTGCCCGAGCCCGAAGTACAGCTTTTCCACAGCATGCTTGGGGACGATTTTGATTCAAGCGTTTTGGATACGGAATTGTCTGAAGAAATCGATATAGAGCCCGCGCTTCCTACTGCGCAGTCGCCATGGTCGGATAATAATTCGAAAATAGCATTGCCACTTCCAGAGTTGAACCTTTCTGTTGAGCAACCGATTGCAGAGTTGGAGCGACCGGTTGAAGACTTAGAGCCGGCGATTGCCGTTTCGGAACTTCCGATTGCACAGTTGGAGCCACCTATTGCAGAGTTGGAGCTATCCGCCATAGACTCTTTAGAAAATGCAGAGCGTGATCAAGCTCTTGATATCTCTGGCTCCAGCACTCTGGATATGGACGATTTGGAACTTTATTCGGTTTCTGATTTGAGCGAATATGATTTGCCCGACCAAGTTTCCCTTGGTGTGGATGGCGAATTATTAGGGCGTAGCGAACGCTTGGTTGCAGATCTTGCGCGTTTAGAGGAGCAGGCCTTTGCTCCAATAACCGCGGATGAGATTGGCGCAAGGGCGAGTGATGTCTCCAATGACCAAGCAAAACTATTAGAAGTTGAGATACTAGATCTGACTTTTTTGGATGATGCCATCGAGCCAACGGCAGCGTCGCCGCATCAGTCTTACAGCGCTGAGTCAGATTTCGCAGTGCCTGTTTCAGCACCGGACCCCGACATTTTTGCAGATCTGTCATTTTTTGAAACGTACACGGAAACCCCGTTGATCGAAACTGAGAATTTTATTCCAATTTTGGTTGACGATATCCCTACCGAAAAGCACGAACAAGAGCTTATCGGACTGGACGAGTTGTCAGCATCCGAAAGCTCAGATGCATTCTCCGAGTTGGATGTTGCAAATTTAGATACCCAGGACGCGTTCGCAGATCTGGGTCTATTTGACGAACTGGAAATCAGTGACTTTAATTCTGCTAGCCCCGCTTCAAACAAAGCAGCCAATTCTTCTGCAACCGAGCCTCAAACAACAGAATTGGTCGATAACTTAAAGCCGTTATTTGGCCAGATCAGGACTGACTTTGCGAATTTAAATACGTTGGATCTAGCTTCGCTTGATCCCTCAGTGAGTGAAGATGATCTAGATGGCGAAGTTTTTAGCCTTTCGGAAAAACCGCGCCTAGACGATTTAAACGTTGAATCCGTCGCGGACTTAGAATCATTATTTTCGGACGACTTAGACGATTTTTTGACCGCACCCGTTAACGAAGTTTTGCCTCATCGCGAAACCTCCGAACAAATGATGCCTGATGTTGATGCAGGGCAAGTTTTAGCGCCTGTCGAACACTCTAATTTTCTCGATTTAGATACTAAATTGTTTGAACCAGTCTCAGTGACGCATGATACCGCCGCATTGATTGATTCCGCTATTGAGACGAGTTTGGCGGAAGCGCGAGCTGTTAGCTCAATCATGGCCCAACGAGTTGTGCCAATCGTCTCAGACTTTGATCCGCCTGGGCCATTGGTCTTAGCCGATCCAGACGAGGAACTACTTGAGATCTTCGTTCAAGAGGGTGCAGACATCCTGGATACGTCTGACAATATGATGGCAAGGCTGCGTGAGACACCTAACGATTTTGACATCGTGGTCGGGTTGCAGCGCGAATTGCACACCCTCAAGGGTGGCGCACGGATGGCGGGCGTCAACCCCATTGGTGATTTGAGTCACTCAATGGAATCCCTGTTCGAAGCCATCGTTGATAAGCGCGCAAATAATTCGGTTGTCACAATGGAAGCGCTAGAACGCTCTTTTGATCGCCTACATCAAATGGTTACACGTGTAGGAAAACGACAAGCGATTGGGCAACCTGTCAATATCATTGCACGCTTAGATGCGCTGTTGGATGGCGATGATGACCAGTTCATCGTGGCACCCGACGTGTCCGCGCCCGCAGATCTTTTACCGGTAGAGCCCTCTGCGCGCGCAACTGTATTGCCCGCTTCCCCAGTCAGCACCGGAAAGACTGAACCTGCGCCTCAGGCAGCAACGGCCAAATCGGCTCCCGAAGCTGCTCCTCGCGCTGAGCGAAAAACAGCTTTGGATGAGGATGACGGTGGGCAGCGACAGCAGCAAGAGTCGATACGTGTGCGTGCTGATTTGATTGACAACCTTGTTAATTACGCAGGCGAAGTGTCGATTTATCGATCACGGCTTGAGGCTCAAATTGGCGGTTTTAGATTTAATTTGCAGGAATTCGATCAAACAGTTTTGCGGTTGCGTGATCAGTTGCGTAAATTGGAAATGGAAACCGAAGCGCAGATTCTTTCGCGCTATCAACGGGAAGAAACCAAAAAGGATATTGGTTTTGACCCCTTGGAGCTGGATCGCTTCTCGACGTTGCAGCAGCTTTCCAGGGCTCTCGCTGAGTCCGTGTCTGACTTAGTGTCGCTGCAGAATTTAATGGATGATATTGCACGACAGTCCGAAACGTTGTTATTGCAGCAGTCGCGAGTTAGTACTGAATTGCAAGAAGGCTTGATGCGTACGCGCATGGTTCCTTTCGACTCCTTGGTTCCTCGTTTGCGCCGAATCATGCGTCAAACTGGCGGGGAATTGGGCAAAAGAGCTGCGCTTAAAGTTGAAGGTGCTCAGGGCGAAATGGATCGAACGGTGTTAGACCGAATGACCGCGCCGTTGGAACATATGTTGCGCAACGCGCTTGCTCACGGTTTGGAATTGCCACACGTTCGGCGTGCAGCTGGCAAGCCTGAAGAAGGAACGGTCACGGTTTCGGTATCGCGGGAGGCGACGGAAGTTGTGATCAAAGTGAGTGATGACGGCCGAGGCATGGATCGCGACGCTATTCGTAGCAAAGCAATCGAGCGCGGCTTACTTAGAGCAGACGCGCAGCTTTCAGACCGCGATTTATTTCAGTTCGTTCTTGAAGCTGGGTTTTCTACAGCGGAAACGGTGAGCAAGATTTCTGGTCGTGGTGTTGGCATGGATGTTGTCAACTCGGAAATCAAGCAGTTAGGCGGGTCGCTGCTGATTGATTCTGTAAAAGGTGTTGGCTCTGTATTTTCGGTGCGGTTGCCTTTCACTTTATCTGTCACGCAGGCAATTCTAATCAAGTTGGCAGACACACCCTACGCAGTGCCGCTTTCGTCGGTTCAGGGCGTTATGCGGATGCCTCGAAAAGAGCTTGACCGCCGTATCGCCAGTAGCGATATGGATGTCACGTACGCGGGTGAGATTTATCAAATATATGATCTAGGGGAATTGATTCGTCAGCCGATCGCATATGCGAAAGACGAGTCGCAAGTGCCTTTTGTGATGACTAAATCCGGCGATCAGCGTGCAGCGGTTCGTGTTAGTCAAGTCGTTGGCTCCAAAGAAGTGGTTGTGAAGGCAGTCGGCGCACAACTCAGTTCCGTTCCTGGATTTTTTGGTGCCACCATCATGGGCGATGGTTCAGTCATCGTCATTTTGGATTTGGCACCTCTGGTTCGGCACGGGGCAGCCTTACGTCAAGCGCCGGAGCTTGCGTCTGAACTAGATTTAGACGTCGTGGTAACGGCCCCAGTTGAAATTCGCCGTCAGAAGCTTGTCATGGTGGTAGATGACTCCATAACAATGCGTAAAGTCACGACGCGGGTGTTGGAACGAAACGATATGGAAGTCATTACCGCAAAGGACGGCCTTGACGCAGTTGAACAACTGCAAGACCGCGTTCCTGATCTGATGTTGCTGGATATCGAAATGCCACGGATGGATGGCTATGAGTTGGCAACCTACGTGAAGAATGATAGTCGCCTTAAACATGTGCCGATTATTATGATTACCTCGCGTACTGGCGAAAAACACCGTCAGCGAGCCATGGAAATTGGTGTCGAGCGCTATTTGGGCAAGCCTTATCAAGAAGTTGACCTTCTAAAAAATGTCATGGAGTCGCTCAATGGCGTTAACGCAAAGTAGCGGTGTGGCAGTGCGCGCTGGCTTGGTATTTCAGGCAGTCGGGCTAAATGAGCACCTAAAAATTGCACTTCGCGAAGCTGGCGTGAATGTCGTAGTCGAAATTATTGCGAATGCGCTGTCGTTAGATAAAATTCGAGAAGCAAACCTGGACGTGTTTGTGGTCAATCTTGATCCAGAGCTTGAAGATAGCCTGGAAGAGCTTACTGACATGCTGGATCAGATGCGCAGGCCGGTTATTTTTAATGATGGCGCAGCCTCGTCTGGTTTATCAGGCTGGGACCAAGCCCGCTGGGCACGTCACCTTGCCGCAAAAATAACCGGGGAGCTGGATGCGTCTCCGCCGCGGCCTTTAGATGCAAAATCGATTCCGGTACCGTTGAGAGCAGTGCCACCCGCGGTAAAACTCGCGCCAGTGTTGCCGAACCCAGCTTCTTCCTTGGCAAGTATTCCCGACGCTGCTGTTGCAGTGAAAGAAGTAAAGCCTGCAAGTAGTCCTCTCAACCCAACGGTTGCCGCGAGTCTGGCGCCGCCGGATGCTGTTGTTCTTGAGGAAGTATTTGCCGAGCTTGACTTTGATTTTGATAACGTAACACCAGCTGTTACGGCAAATCTCGATGATGAAGAATCTGGACTTGAAGGGTTTGATGCGTCGGCTTTTGACATGCCGGAATCCAACTCGCCAAATTTTGTTGGGGAAGAGCTAAATGATCTTGACGAGCTTTTCCGAGATAGTGCTCAGGCTGCTGAAAAAACTGAAGCAAATGTCACTAGTACTTCGAAAAAACCTGCACAGGCAGATCTAATTCTCTCTCGTACGCCTAATGCTCCATCTAGAACGGAAAACGTTGTTCTGGCTGAGCAAGCCAACCAAACAAAGGTTGCCGAAAAGCCAAAGTCTGATCTGAGTGCGTTGAGCTGGTCACTTGAGCCACTCGAGGGTGAAACCCCTGCGACAGTCCCTACCGGCAGAGCTGTTTTTGTTGCAAAAGAGGTGCTGCCTAGCGCTGAAGTGGCATCAAAAGAGGCTGTTAAGCTTGCACCTGTTCCTCTCGGACAACATGATTCAAATGAATTAGGCGATTTTGATTTTTTCTTAGAGCCGGATGAAGCGCCGCTGGTACCTGTTCAGGAAATTATTTCAACCCCAACATCCGCAGCAATCACCAAGCGTCTTCCGGCGATTCAACTGCCTACCAACAACAATGCTCCTGATGTTCGCACCGAGGTGCCTGGTCTGGCATTGGGCGAGGAGATGTCGGAATTTGACGCGTTGTTTGCTGATCTAAACGATTTGTCGCCAGTAACTATGCCAGCGACTAATTCTGCTGAATTCGACACACCTGTTTTAAAGGACTTTGATTCTGCATTTGATTCTTCGGGTTTAGATTTTGACCTTGATTTCGAAGTGGGTGCGCCGAGTAGTCCGAATATCATCGAAAAAGACGAAGACTTTGCCGATTTGGATGCCCTGTTCGCAGAATCACCGGTAGCTGCAACACCGCAAGCAGCCACCAAAAGCTCTGCTTCTATAAAAACAGCGAATCCGCCTGCCACACAGATTGGCCCGGCTCGCGTTTTCGTCCTAGGAGCATCAATTGGTGGTCCTGAAGCGGTGCGAAGCTTCCTCAGTAAGCTTAAGCCAAAGCTCCCGGCGGCGTTTGTTTTAGCGCAGCACATGGGTGCTGAGTTTTTAGAACTTATGACTAGTCAGCTTGCAAAAGCCTCCTCAATGCCAGTTCGGCTCGCAAAGCCGGGAGAAGTTTTCGCTGCGGGTGAAATCGTGGTGGTTCCGGTGAATCAGCGTTTTCTGGTCGATCAGCAAAGCGTCATTCAATTTGCACCATTGCCAACAGAATCGCCGTACAGCCCTTCAATTGATCAGGTGATGATGGATATGGCGGATCGGTTTGGGCAGCGTTGTACCGGAATAATTTTTAGCGGCATGGCGTCGGATGCAATTGAGGGGGCGAAATATCTCTCCTCCCGCGGTGCAAAAGTTTGGGTGCAAGACCCAGCGACCTGCGTCATAAGCTCAATGATTGATGGTGCGCAAGCTGCGGGAGTGGTTAGTTTTGTCGGCGCGCCGGAACAGCTTGCAGATCATGTTTTGGATGAATTGGGTGGCTTGAACTAAAACAATTGTTGGAGGAAATCTACTGGGATTTTCCTGACTGATAAATTGTGTAAAAAACTATTGGATTGAATGCATGGACAATGTCGTTGTAGAGCAAAAGCGAGAAATTCGCGGCTTGATGATTCCGATCACCAATGGCCGCGTGCTCATGCCGAACGCAAATGTGTCTGAAGTAATTACTTTGTCTACGCCCGAGCGGGTGCCGAATGCGCCAGATTGGTTGCTTGGACGAGTTGCTTGGCGGGGTTGGAAATTACCGCTAATTTCATTTTCACTTTTGGCGGGCCTCGCGCTGGACGAGCGAGCCACCGGAGGTCGGGTTTGCGTGATGAAAGCTCTAAGCGGTCATCCGCGAATGCCATTCATTGCGCTGTTGGCGCAAGGCTTCCCTCGATTGACCACGATCAACATAGATGAACTGGTGCCGTTGGGCGATAGTTTCGGCCGCGTCGGAGTAAAGATGGATTTAATGCTGCGTGATGACCAGGCCGTCATTCCGGATTTGGAAAAAATTGAACAGATGATTTTTGAGGCGATTAGTGCGCCTATAGCTGGAATTGCGGCATAGCCTCGCTTATTTTTTAAGTCGGAGTGACGTGGGCAAAATTAGATTAAAAGTGTTGTCATTGCGTCGCTAAGGCGCTAAGTTTTGTCATGAAATTTTTGAAACCCATGATTCGACAATCTTTTTGGCTGGCGATTCTGTCGCTTGCATGCAATCTGGTGCTCGCTCAAGCGCCAACTCAGGTGCGATATGCGAATCTTTATCACGCACTAGAACCCAGCTTAGTTATTTCGCGATTTGATCGACTTTTGGCGCATCAGCGGATTGTCTCGCGCCAGAGTAATGTATTACCCAGTCAAATTGCAGTTAGGATTTTGGCGGCCTCTGGCGTAATTCTTGTGAAAGTGGGGCAGGACGGCAGCGTTAATTTTCCAATGACGCAGGATTTACTGGCGGAAAATCCGACTGTGGAAACCAACCAAGTAAAAGGTTCATTGAGCTTAAGTTGCACAATGGAAATCAAACTTGGGCAAAGTAAAGTGGTGCAGTACGCAGAACTTTATAAAAGCGCGCTGCAAGCGCAACAAGCGATCGCCGTACTTGGTCATGGGATGACTGGGCGCAAAGTTCGAAGTATTGAATTTGAGTTTGATCCCTCACTTAGTGCGCGCGCAGAGCTAGTTAATAGCGATGCGGAGGAGTTGTTTTTGGCGGATAAGCAGGGATTGCTGATCCTGCGCGTTGATGAAGCATTGGTCAACGCGAAAGCAAAAGTCACATTTTCCAATTTCCCAATCGCTGCCAGGCCACATATAGACTGACAATTTATTAGCGCACTTAGCTAATTAAGTTGCCGTTGATACAAAAAAAATCGGCAGACGCAGCGTCGAAATAATTTCTACACAGACAGGCATATGGAAGTTGAGCTATGAGTTATCAAGTACTTGCACGTAAGTGGCGGCCGCGAAGTTTTGCTGAACTCATGGGACAAGAGCATGTTGTACGCGCGCTGACAGGCGGTTTGAGCCAGGGGCGTTTGCACCATGCCTTTTTGTTTACCGGTACCCGCGGTGTGGGCAAAACAACAATCGCACGGATTATTGCGAAAGCGCTGAACTGTGAGATCGGTGTAACCGCAGTTCCCTGTGGTGTTTGTAACAGCTGCCGAGATATTGATGTCGGACGATTCCCGGATCTTATTGAAATTGATGCTGCGTCCCGAACCAAAGTTGACGATACACGTGAAATTTTGGATAACGTGATGTATGCGCCTTCCCGCGGGCGCTTTAAGGTCTATCTGATTGACGAAGTGCATATGCTTTCTACGCACAGCTTTAACGCTTTGTTAAAAACTTTGGAGGAGCCTCCCGAACACGTTAAGTTTTTACTAGCCACGACAGACCCGCAAAAATTGCCGGTAACTGTACTTTCCCGATGCCTAAAATTTCATTTGAAGCGTCTGACGGTTCCCCAAATTACGCAACAAATGCGCCACATCCTAAACGCGGAAGAGATTGACTTTGATGAAGAGGCAATTGATGAGCTAGCGCGGGGCGCGGATGGGTCAATGCGCGATGGCTTGAGCCTGCTCGATCAAGCCTTGGCATTTGGTGCCGGAAAAGTAGAAACGATACCGACTCGTGAAATGTTGGGAACTATCTCAAAAGAAGGCGTGTTAGACCTTTTGGAGGCCCTTAGTCTTAATAGTGCGGAACAACTTTCCGAAAAGCTCGCGAATTTAGCCGATTTTGGTGGAAGTTACGTGCAAGTAATCGCTCGTTTGATGGAGCACTTGCATCAGTTAGCGTTTTTACAATTGGTTGGCTCGCATTCTAAGCAGCTGCTGGATGTGCCGCCACGCTTGGCCGCGATGGTTTCGCGCTTTAGCCCTGAAGATTTGCAAATTAAATTCCAGTTTGCAAATTTAGGCGCGAAAGAGATTGCTGGTGCGCCTGATGCAAAAATCGCATTTGAAATGTGCTTGCTGCGTATGCTGGCGTTTGCCGAAGTTGACGCCGGCGGGAATGGGCCTCCCGATGAGCGACACCATAGGATTGAGTCAGATTCGACAAAACAAGCGTCAGCCAGCGTGGCAGCCGCGCCGCCGGGAAAAACTGATGGCGACGGCACAGCGCGTGCCGTCGCCTCCCGTACTGATATCAAAGTCAGCCATTCTAGCGTTGTAGTCCTGCTAAACCCGGCGCAGTCAAACCGATCAGATTTGGAAATACATCATTCGTCGAACAACGATTTCAAGCCAGTTGCGGAAAACCAGATAGCACAATTATTAGACCCTGCAGGTGCTGTGTCCGCGCCGTCTGAATTACTGGGCGTGCCAGAAGCGCAATCCGAATCCGAATCCGTGCCCGTGACTCTGTCCGCGCGCTGGCAGCGCTTGGTGGCCACTTTGCCACTTCCCCCAGGCGCGCTGCGCGAGTTTGCACACAATTCGCTAGCGCGAAGCTGGCAACATGGCGCCTTAACTTTGACTGTCGACGCAGCACATAGCAGCTTGGCAAGTGCCGGGAATGTCCAACTACTTGCGCAATTTATTGAGCAAAGCTTAGGCCACACGTTAGCGATTCAAATCGTCGTCGCGGACGCTGATTTGTCGGCTAGCCCGGCCCACGTCAATGCACGTGAATTCGCTTCCCGCGCGCACGTATTTGAAAACTCTATTACTGAGCGCCCGCTGGTGCGTGATCTAATCCACCAGCTCAGTGCGGCTGTAGTGCCTGGGTCTATTTACTTCTCGGGATCAAGGGCGGCTTAAGTAGTTAGATACCAAACGATTCTGCTTCAATTGCAAATATCACTGCGCCGCTATTCTTCGAAGCCGTCACCGAACAAATTTTCTCCAAGCAATTCGAAAACTGCGCCTTCTTGCGGATTTAGCGTAAATACGCCCGGCGCGCCAAACAGCGCTAGGCCAGAAGGTGACGCAGCCACGAACCGGCCGGTTGTGGCGCGCGCGATTGGAGGGGCTGGCAAAATAGTCGCTACTTTAAAGTGTGGCGCAATAAACCCCGCACCGATATCGGGTAAGCCGCTGGCATCTACACCAATGGCACCAATGACCACTCCATCAGGATATGCCGCAAGGGAAGTAGAAAACTGAGTGCCAGCGGCGGTAATTGGGCTCGAAATGCTTCGCACGAGCGTCCAGTCGCCAAATACACCACCCGGCACAGGTGGGCGAAATTCTAACGCACGACCAACAGCAGGTGCTCCAAACTCTGTGGTGAAAGGTGAGCCGACATAGGCGCGGCTTGGATTTTTACCTAGGGCGATGGCAAAACCAAAGCCATCATCAGCAGCGCCATTTGGATCTTTTAGGCTTTGACTGTAACTCCAATCATTGCCGCCCGGCCCGGCAGTGAATAAAAAAGCTCGGCCTCCAGCATCACTGTCCTTACGAACAGCACCGGGAGCACCGATAAGTGCAGTGTCGCCCGAAAGATCCACAAAGGCAGCGAAGGTATCGAACGCAGCACTTTCCGGAGGCCGCAGCATAGGCCCGCCTTGAAATACTCCGTTGCGATCACGCCTGAAGAACACTACGCCGCCTTGTTCACTAAAAAATTCACTGTCACCGCGTGCGCCGACAGCAATCCTTTCCCCATCAATGGCAACAGCAAAGCCAAAAAATGCACGATATCGCGGCTGTGGCGACACGAGTTTTTGTAGGAACTGCCAAGATACATCGCCTCTACTACGTTCGACGCGTTTGAATACATAAGCAGAACCAGCGTCCACAGCGCCTTCGACAACGTCCCAGTAGGAACCCACCACAGCAAGGTCACCATCAATGTCTACTGAGACACCAAAGCGCTGTTCTTCTTCAACGTCGGGCGGCGTAAGTGTTGCCTCAAGCTGCCAGCCAGCCCGGTTGCGACGATAAATATAAGCTTCACCGGTTTCAACTCCGCTCGCGCTGTCAACTAAAAAAGCACCCACAATGGCATGGTCGCCTTTCGCGCTGTGGAGTTCACTCGGTTTTTGTGACATCGCAAGTGCTGAGCCAAAACGATCAAACGCAGCCCCTCGTCCACTATCAACGCTCGTAATTAGCTCACCAATTGAGCTGAATCGATAGGCGCGCCCTTGAGTGGGATGCCCTGCCGCTTCGCTATAAGGCGCACCCACATAAATTCCACTCGGGGCTATTGCAACACTGTAACCAAAAGCGTCCGCGCGAGGCGTATTGCCTATTGCAGGTGGCCGCAATGTAGTGTTGAGTTGCCAACGACCCGCGGCGGCTGAGCTATAAAGATGCACAGCACCTTCGCCGTCCGTTCTGTTTAGGCGTGCAGCCGGTGCTGATACGCTAACGGTGTTTGCGAAAGCGGTAATAATTTCACCAAATTGTTCCACTGGCCCGCCCGAACTCGGGGCATCAAGCGTTTGTACACTCGCCCCGGTTGAAACGTCGAACACCATGACTTGACCAACCGCACCGTTTAAATCAGGTGTGCCTACCCAAAGCTGGGTACCTTGATAAGCCAAGCCTCGGCCAAAACTCGGTTGTCCGGCTAGGCGCCCAATTTCAAATGCGGGCGTGCTCAAGGCATAGCGCACGACCGTGCCGCTCGCACCCACCGGCGCACCAATCGCAAGTTCACTTGCGGTATTGGTACCGCTGACAGCCACGCTAATGCCAAAGTTGCTCTCGGAGGATAGTCCGAGCCCCTGCAAGCGTTGAGGCATGCTCAAACTCAAGCCGGTGCGTCGATATAAGTATGCGGCCGATTCGCCAGGCGCGCCCACCACTAAAAAATCCTGATTAAGTGCTGTGCTTATTCCAAAACGCGCGCCACCGACAGCGCGTGCGCCTGGGACTTCGCCATTGAACTGCCAAGCTTCGCCGACCCGCAAATAGCGAAACACGGTTCCGGCATCGGAATCAAAATTAATTTTGCCCACGCCCGGCGCACCAATAAAAAGTTCAGTGGCATCGCAACTTATGCTTATGCCAAATAGCGCACTTTGCTCTACGCCCGGTAACGATATTTTGCCTAACGGTCGCAGATCTTTCCCAATCACTTGATACCGATAGACGCTGCCAGCGGATTGACCATTGGCGCTGTTGGGAATTGGCGTCTGATCGCCGGTAGCGGCAACTAATAGCTCGCCATTACACAGTGCAACACGTGCACCGTAACTATCGCCTACCGCACCTTCGCCGGTAGTAGGCGGGCGTATATCTCGCGCACCTAAATTTGGAAAAGTCGCCGCAGCGGCAAGCGTGCTTAAAACTAACAACGCGCAAACTACAGCTAATTTCAGAATATTAGCGGCCTTGGGTAAAACAAACCCGCGCTTTTGCTGGCAAGCAAAAAAGCGAGCGTGTGTATAAAAGTCGGAAAGTGATAGCCTCATGGCATAAGTTTGATAGATGTTGGGTGATATAACCATGAGTACTGCCGTCAATTCCGGGGCCTTGTTAAGCTCGGGCTCTGGCACCAATGCGTTGGAGTGTTTGCGCACCGAATTCGCGATTCCTGAGGTGTATGGCCATCCGGTACATTATTTTTGCGGTAATTCTTTGGGTTTGATGCCGAAAGCTGCGAAAGCGATGGTCGTAGAAGCTCTAGATAGTTGGGCAGCTGAGGGTGTGGAGGGTCACTTTAAAGGGGCGGCGCCTTGGATGCGCTATCACGAATTGGTGCGCGACGATTTGGCAACGCTGGTCGGTGCAAAGCCTATTGAAGTTGTCGCGATGAATTCCTTGACGGTAAATTTACATTTGCTGATGACCAGTTTCTTCAGACCGAACGCCGCGCGCAACGTCATTTTAATGGAGGCCCGTGCTTTTCCGTCGGATCGGCACGCGGTGGAATCGCAGCTCAAGCTGCATGGTTTGGACGTGAATACCTGCTTGGTCGAGCTGATCCCCGAAGCTGGCTCCGATCTTTTGCAGGAAAGCACCATTGACTCAGCGATTGCGGCGCTCGGGGAACGCCTAGCTTTGGTGCTCATGCCAGGCGTGCAATATGCCACCGGGCAGGCGTTTGATTTGACGCGTATTAGTAAAGCTGCGCATGCAGTCGGTGCCATGGCCGGCTTTGATTTGGCGCACGCGGTGGGTAATTTGGTCGTCAATTTGCATGATTCTGACGCGGATTTTGCGGTTTGGTGCAGCTACAAATATCTCAACGGTGGCCCAGGTGCGGTCGCCGGTGCATTCGTGCATGAGCGCCATGCCAACAGTGATCGGATCCGTCTAGCCGGTTGGTGGGGGCATCGTGCAGATACGCGCTTTCAAATGCGGCCAAATTTTGAGCCCACGCCCGGAGCTGATGGCTGGCAACTGTCTAATCCGCCAATTTTTTCCCTTGCGCCGCTGCGCGCTTCTTTAGCGCAATTTACTCGGGTCGGCATTACAAATTTGCGCCAGCGTTCGATCCTATTGACCTCCGCACTCAGTGCCAAAATTACTGAGGAATTAAGCGATTTTGTCCAAATCATTACGCCGCTAGACCCAGCACAGCGGGGCTGTCAGTTAAGTTTGCGGGTGCTGCGTGGGCAACAGGCCGGGCGCGCGTGTTTTCAGGCTTTGGCGGCAGCCCACATCGTCGCCGATTGGCGCGAGCCCGACGTGATCCGCGTAGCACCGGCACCGTTGTACAACACACTGGAGGACATCTATGCCTTGGTTGCAGCGATGCGTCTCCACTTTGTTGGATGCGCCTAGATCATGACTTCGAAACTAAACAATAGCGAATTCCGCCCGGTTTGGATCGTTGGTGCTGGGCTGGCAGGGGCGTTACTTGCGACACTACTCGCCAAGCGTGGGTATAAAGTGGCGATCTCAGAAAAGCGCTCCTCGGTTGAGCTTGAGCAGTTAGCGGCCGGGCGCTCAATCAATTTAGCGCTCGCCGAGCGCGGCCGTTATGCACTTGAGTGCGCTGGATTTATGCGCGGCGATTCCGGTCAGCGCATCGTGGATGCAGTAATGGCACAGGCCATTGCCATGCCCGGACGGCAAGTGCATTTAAGCGATGGCAGTGAGAATTTTCAAGCCTATTCCGCTCGTGGCAACAAAGCTATTTGGTCGGTACACCGGGCGCGCTTAAATCGCACGCTGTTGGAAGCGGCAAAAGCTGCGGGTGTGCAAAGTTACTTTGACGAGCGGTTGGTCAGCGTTGATTTAGTTGCAAAAACTGCTGTGGTCGAGCGTCCCGATGGTCAAGTCAACATCGGTTTTGAGCTGATTTTAGGCGCGGATGGCGCCGGTTCAGTGCTGCGCGAAGCCATCGCAACGCTGCACCCGCACGCGAAACCGCCATGCGTCGAATTTTTAGACCACGGCTACAAAGAAATTGCGATTCCGGCGAATCCCGATGGCGAATTTGCCTTGCTGCCTGGTGCGCTGCATATTTGGCCGCGCGAACGTTTCATGGTGATTGCGCTACCAAATCCGGATAAAACCTTTACTGCGACGTTGTTTTTGCAAAATGAAGGTGCGACAAGTTTCGCAGCACTTACTTCAACCGCCGCGGTTGAAGCTTTTTGCGCCAAATATTTTCATGAGCTGATTGCCTTAGTGCCAAATCTTACCGAGCAAATTCTGCAGCATCCGAAAGGGCTTTTGGGCACGCTTCATTGTTCAACTTGGCAGCATCTTGAGAGCGCGGTGTTGTTAGGTGACGCTGCGCACGCAATCGTGCCCTTTCACGGGCAGGGTATGAATTGTGCGTTTGAAGACTGCGTTGCTTTGGCGAATCTTTTGGCTGTAGCGAAGCTTGAAACGCGTGCGGGCGCGTTGCGGCAATTTGCAATCACACGCCAACCGCAAGCAAAGGCTATTGCTGAAATGGCGCTTGAAAATTACATTGAAATGCGTGATCACGTAGCGGACGATGATTTTCGTTTGCGAAAGGCGTTGGAACAAAAACTTAGTAACGCGCACCCTGGGCATTTTGTGTCCCGCTATGAGTTGGTCAGTTTCAGCCGCCACGACTATGCGTTGGCACAAACGCGTGGGCTCTGGCAATCGCAACTGCTACACGAATTTTGTGATGGTAAAGTCAGCCTAGATGAGGTCGATTTTGCCGCTGCTAGCGCCAGAGTAAGCGCAGAATTGCCGCCGCTACCGGAATTATTGCCATGACGATTAGCCCTGAACTTTTACGTTATGCCGCCCTAGATGCCGAGCTTGTAGCTTTGGTGAAGGACGTCAAAATGTTGTCGGTATTATCCTGGCCAGTGCAGACACAGACCATATTTTTAGATAACTGGCGTAAGAATAAAATAAAACTACCTGAAGTTAATTATCGTAAATTTGATTATTCAGAAAAGCGCTATGCACTTGAACAATTAATCGTAAAATGCGACGTAGAGCATCCTATTGGCGATTATTTAACGCGTACCGCGCAAAGTTATTTATATGCAACACGTTTACTTGAATCAGCTGGCACAGAGGCGATGGGAGCTTATTCGGTGCAGCTCTACGGAAAACCGGGTGACACCATCGCCGGTAGTCAAGTTAAAAATACCGAAGCGGCGCGGCATTTTATTTTATCGGCACGTGAAATAATGCAAGACGGACGCTTGGCGGAGCCGGACTATTGCTTAAGCGCCGAAACGATGCAGCAAGAGATGCAGGTCGAGTTAGATAAGTTTTTCGTAAATCACAAAGTGAGCGTAACCGTTGACCCTGATTTGGTAGCTAAAGCTGCGGCGGGGCCGACAAAAATTCGGTTGCGCGCGGCGACTAGTTTTACTGAATATGATCGTATGCAGCTGTTAGAGCACGAGGCTTTCGTGCACTCTTTGACGGCACTCAATGGTCGCGAACAACCGTATCTAAAATCCTTAGGCTTAAACTCGCCGCGCATTACCGCGACTCAAGAGGGTCTAGCCGTGTTTGCCGAATTGGTGACGGGTTCAATCGATTTAGGAAGAATGAACCGCATCTCACAGCGTATTATCGGCATTGATATGGCCATGAAGGGCGCTGATTTTATTGATGTATTTAGATTTTTTATGGACGAGGGGCAAAGTGACTCGGAAGCTTTTACTTCAGCCATGCGGGTTTTTAGGGGCGCGCCGCTGACCGGTGGCGTTGCATTTACCAAAGATACGGTCTATCTACACGGTTTGTTAAGTGTGCATACTTTTTTCCGTTGGGTATTTAAGCAAAACAAATTAGTCATGTCGCGGCATTTATTTGCCGGCAAAATGACCTTGCACGATGTTTTATCTTTTGAACCATTTTATGAAAGTGGTTTTATAAGCGAACCCCAATATTTGCCGCGTTGGGCACAGCGCACCAATGCGCTGGCCGGATACCTATCGTTCAGCCTGTTTGCCAATAAAATTCGTCTGGATCAAATTGAGCGAGAGGATTTAAGACTGGGCGTTTAATAGCGCGATAGAATTCATTGATGTATCAAAATAATTTATTGTATTAATTTAATTAAACATGAGTCGGAAAGGCCAATTAAAGAAAAACAACTATGAAATCATTAGCAGCATGAAAGTCCCACCCGCACTTGAAGAATTAATTCACGATGGCATTATTGACGCCGTTACCCGCCAGCTCAAAAGTGGTAAAGAAGCGTCAGTATATGTTGT
>JAYTAO010000284.1:0-4100 GCA_043737435.1 Rhodanobacteraceae bacterium
TCAGCTTGGCCAGTTGCTGAATTTGCTGTATGGCAATGTGTCCATGCACGAAGGCATTCGGCTGATGGATGCGCGCTTACCTGAGCATTTGTTGGCGCAATTTTCTGGCCCAAAACACGGTATTGATGGCCTGCGCCGTCTGTGTGGCGTTTACGGCCGCCCGCTGTTAGCCACTGCGGTCAAACCGCGCGGCATTTCCATTGACGCGCTGAGCCTTATCGCCTATGAATTTGCGCTCGGCGGCGGCGATATCGTCAAGGACGACCAAAATTTAGTCGCACCTGATTTCGAATCGTTCAAGCTACGTGTGGACGCCACCGCAAAAGCGGTTGCACGTGCAAACGATCGCACCGGCAAACAATGCTTGTACTTTCCGCATTTGGCAGCCGCATCGCAAGATTTGGATCGCTACCTGGAATTTGTCTATCGTTTAGGGCTAAAAGGCGTTTTGGCTTGTCCAATGGTATTGGGTTTAGATCGTGCGCGTGAACTGACCGCCCGCCATGGTTTGGTACTGATGGCGCACCCGGCGTTGACTGGTGCTTTTACTGCGGGAAATTCGCACGGCATTGAACACCGGGTGCTACTCGGCACGCTATTTCGCCTTGCGGGCGCAGATATTTCGGTGTTCCCCGCACCTGGTGGGCGCTTTGATTATTCCGCACAGCAGTGTGCTGAGCTAAAAGCGGCATTGACCGGGCCATTGGGGCAAATCAACCCCGCCATGCCTAGCCCAGCGGGCGGCATGAAGTTTGAGTCGATTCCGCAGCTGGCCGCAGATTATGGACAAGATTCGGTTTTCCTAATCGGGGGTTCGCTGTTCGCGCATTCGCCGGATTTAGTTGAGAACACGCACGTTTTCCAAGCAAAAATTAGCGAATACTTTGCCGAAGAACGCCGGGCCGCAGATTCAGAGCTGGTTTCTAGCTGCGAATTCCCCGCGGATTTTTCGCTAGAGCAAAGCGAAGGCATGCGCCGCTTGTTGAAATTCAGCCACGGCTTTCATTGGCAAGACCGCACAGATCGCGTCTATAAAGCGCAGACAGACTTAGGTTTTGATGGCGTACGCCGGGTGGAGCTGGTGGGTAAAAATGGGGAGCAATCCGATTTTGATTTGCGCTATTTTGAAATAGCGCCCGGCGGATTTACTAGCTTGGAAAAGCATTTACATACCCACGTCATCATCACCGCGCGCGGCACCGGCATGCTAATTACCGACCAAGTACGTAGCGAGCTAAAACTGTTTGATATTGCCTACATTTCGCCGTTAGAAGTGCATCAGCTGCGTAATGAAACGCCAGAGCCCTTCGGCTTTTTCTGCATTGTTGATCGTGAGCGAGATCGCCCGATGCGGCCCTAGTTACTAGCGACGAAAACGCTGGGCGTTTGCGTTAACGTCAATGTCATATTGAAATTGTTGTAGGATTTGGTATTAGCGAAACAACAAATAGTGTTTTGCGACTACTGAACCCGTGTACAAAATTGCCTACGACATTTGCCGCGTTTGAAGGACGAAAACCCCATGCCATTTTCTGCCGCGCCTCATAGCGCGAAAACAGATGTCAGCCGCGCACAATTTAACCCGCTGATTCGTCCTTATTTAGTTGTGCAAATAGGGTTCGCCTTGGCGCTAACTATAATCGGAATTCCGCTCGCACTCATTTGGTTTTTAGGCGTGGGGCAATGGTGGGCGCGCCATTATTTCGACAAATTAGATTGTCACTTAGACGACAAAAAATTGCGCTATCGCAAGGGTATTTTGGTGACCGTGGAAAAAACGATTCCTTTGGAAAATATCCAGGACGTCACTTTTATTGAAGGGCCGATTTTGCGGCATTTTGACTTAAGCACATTGAAGTTCGAGACCGCAGGCAGTGGCGCTGGGCAAGCCAATGATATGCATTTGACCGGCATCATTAACGCAGCAGATTTTCGCAACAGAATTTTGGACGCGCGCGACGCGCTGAAACATCGGGCATTATTGTCACCCGCTTCTGGCCCATCAGTAGCTCCTGTAGCTGCCTCACAATTGAATTTAACGGGCATTGAACAGCGCATGGACGAAATTATTGCGCTATTAAAGCAACGGCGTTAACGTGTGAAAGCATCGGAAGCGATCAATGTTGAGCTTTGGCTTAGGCTACACGCAAATGCTTTAGGCTTAGACGCTGATTCGCAATGCGCATTGTGCGAAGCGCTAAATGCGCGGCCTGAGCGCGCTGAGAGCCAAATTTCGGCGGTCGAGATCTTAGAAACTCTGCGAAGCGATGTGGATACCCGCTTAGCGACTTTGCTGTGGCCCGCTTTTGAAGAGAACTTAAGTTTAAGCGATGAACTTGCTGCAATCGCGAATGCGTCGGTGTTAGAGCTGTTACATGGACATGCCGAGGCGCGCAAAGTTTGGCCGGTTTATCAAGAGCTCAAAGCCAATTCGGACGCCGAAAGCATTCGCCGCTTGCTACTAGTTTTGATTAAAGATGTGCGCGTAGTTTTGATCTTGCTGGCCGAACAGTTGGTGTTGCTGAAAAATTTGGCGCGTAATGATGACAGCAGTAAGCGCGCCGCGGCGCAAGTAACACGCGACATCCACGCGCCATTGGCAAACCGCTTAGGCATTTGGCAAGTCAAGTGGGAGTTGGAAGATCTAGCCTTTCGCTATCTGCAGCCAGAGGTATACAAACGCATTGCCAGCTTGCTAGACGAACGCCGTGGCACCCGAGAAAGCTATATTGATGAGTTCATTGGCGAATTGAAAAGCACCTTAGCAACTGCTGGCATTGAAAGTGACGTCGCCGGCCGCCCTAAACATATTTTCAGCATTTATAAGAAAATGCAGAAAAAGGGCTTGGAGTTTTCTGAGCTTTATGACGTGCGCGCGGTACGCGTGATTGTTCAGGATATTTCCTGTTGCTACGCCGCCTTAGGTGCGGTGCACAGCCGTTTTCAGCCTATTCCCAAAGAGTTCGATGACTATATTGCCAATCCCAAAGCCAATAATTATCGGTCCCTACATACCGCGGTCATTGGCCCGGAAGAGAAGTCGGTCGAAATTCAAATACGTACGCAAGAAATGCACGAGCACGCTGAACTGGGCGTTGCCGCGCATTGGCGCTACAAAGAAGGCAAAGCTGGGGAGGGCAAATCTGCGGAGGGCAAGGCTAGAGAGGGCGGCGGAAGCAACGCGGATTTCGAACGCAAGATCAATTGGATGCGGCAGTTACTTGAACCGCGCGAAGACCGCGACGATGCTGCAGGGGATCGCGCACTTATTGAAGGGTTTTCCACCGAACTACTCGATGATCACGTTTATTTGCTGACGCCCAAAGGCAAAGTGATTGAGCTTCCCAGCACCGCCACGGTGCTGGACTTCGCCTTTATGGTGCACACTTCGGTGGGTTTTCGCTGCCGAGGTGCAAAGGTCAATGGCCGGATCGTACCGCTAAGTTTTCAACCGCAATCCGGCAATCGCGTTGAAATTATGACCAGCAAGGAGGAGCACCCCAATCGCAACTGGTTGGACGTGCAGGCCGGCTATCTCAACACGGCGCGTGCACGCGCCAAGGTCCGCGCACACTTTAATCAACTGGATCTGGCACAAAACATTACCGCCGGGCGTGATTTATTTGAGCGCGAATGCAAGCGTTTGGGCTTAAGCGAATTGCCGCTGGAAGCGCTAGCGGCACATTTTCATATTAAAAAGCCAGAGGATTTTCTAATTCAAATTGCGCTGGGGGATTTGACACTTGGGCAAATCGCGCGCGCGGTGCATGAGCTTGAAGCTAAAAAAGCTGCCGCACATGGCGAGGCAACACCGACAGCCGCGATCAGCAAATTAAAGCAAGGCACGATTAAACCTATCCGTAAAGGTGCCGCTAAATTAAGTAAAGACGCAGTAACCATTGCCGGCGTAGGCAATTTATTAGTGGTGATGTCGAACTGCTGCAAACCCCTGCCCGGAGATGCCATCGCCGGTTTTGTGACCCGCGGACGCGGGCTGGCGGTGCATAGAAAAGACTGCCGAGACTTAAAGCACTTACAAACCCTTGAGCCGGAACGCGTATTGGAAGTGCAATGGGGCCAAGCACCCGGTGAGCGGTTCC
>JAYTAO010000285.1:0-4099 GCA_043737435.1 Rhodanobacteraceae bacterium
AATCGCAAGGACACCGTAACCGATGCTTATGATGGTTAGAAAGCCATAGCCTAGTGCCTCAAAGCCCAAGCCAGCAAAAATAGACATTGCGCCGATCGCAATCAAGCCGCCAAAATAATAAAGCACGTGCGAAAAGCTAAACGCCGCAGCTGATGAATCTGGCGCCGGTGTCGGTAAGGGTGCGGTGCCTTGATCTGGAAAGTTGAGTAAAAATGCCGTTAACGGCTGTAACTGCTCGCTCTGAATGAGCCCTTGCTGACAAGCCGCGTTTAAACCTTGTTCGATGTGCTGATTGTTCATAGAAATTCTCGAATAAATTGCGCTACTACCTTAACTCAGGCACGAGGGGTTGCTGCCAGTTCGCGGCATTTAGTTCTAATTGCTGATACGCAAAGTGGCAAAAGCCTGATCGGCAGCCGCCGCTGACAGTTCGCCAACGCACAGTTAGCGTCGCCTGCGCCTCCTAACCTAGCCTTACAAATCCGCACCTTTGCTCTGGTCAATTCTGATCGCGCATCTCGTGGCGGTGCCGTGCATTTAATTAAAGGCAAACCCGTGGATATATTTGGCTTAATAATCGTTTTAGCGCTTAGCCTCTGTGCCTTCGCACTGACTGTATGGGCGTGGATCGCGGTCAAAGGCATCGCCAAAGTGCTTGCCAACGGTTTCGAAGGCATCCATTTCGACCTATGAGCACAAGCGCATGAACAAGCGGCGTGGGAGGCGGGGATCCCTGACCCGATGCTTAGCACATGCAAGTTTTTGGCTTGCCACCCTAGTGATTGTCATCATGGGTTGGACCCTTTATTTGGCCTCAATGAACGAAGCGGAGTCCGCCCGGCGCGTCAGCCACAGCCAAAATGTTCGGCAGAGACTGGTCCGAATCGAGGCGCAGATCGAACGCGCTGAATCGGTTCAGCGCGGCTATCTGTTGTCTGCGGTGGAAGTATTTCCAGTGGAGCGCAATCAGGCCTTTGCGACGCTGGAAAAATCGATCACTAGCGTGCAAAAGCTGACGCGCGAAAACCCTCTGCAGCAGCAGCGACTGAGCGCGCTGCGGGCGTTGCTGTTAACGCGGCAGGCGAGGATGCGCGAAAACGAGCAGATGCGACGCTCTGGCGCGATGGCAGATGTTCAGATTAATGCCGCCGCCGACGCTGGACGCGTGGCGGTAGCGCAAATGCGCGCGTTAACCAGTGCGCTTAGGGGGGAAGAGCGCCAAACTATGCGCGAGCACCGCGCGAGTGCGATCCACAGACATCGCACCGAGCTCGGCGTTTTGATTGCTGCCGTAATTTTCGGCCTGATCGTGCTGATTCCGGGTTATCTAGGATTTGTGCTGCAGTCGCGTGCGCGCCAGCAGACGGAAAAGCAACTGCAAGTCATGGCTGACAGCCTGCCCGGCGCGATGTATCAGCTGCGTCACACCGCGCGCGGGCCGCCGAGGGTGGAATTCATGAGTGCCGCGGTCAGCAGCGTCAGCAAAAAGCCGTGGGTAGATTGGACGGCATTGCTTGACGACATCGACGCGCGTGATCGGCCTGCTTTTGATCACGCGCTGGCCCGCTCCATACAATCGCTGACGCCCTTGCATCAGAGTTATTGGGTAGTACACGCGGACGGCTCCAGGCAATGTTTGCAGCACGAAGCCTCGCTGCAGCAGCAGTCAGACGGCAGCATTCTGCAGCATGGCTACATTTCCGATATTTCGCAGCAACGTGGGCTAGCAGAAGCGCTGGTTGCGGCGAAAGAGTCTGCGGATCAGGCCAATCGCGCCAAAAGTGCGTTTTTAGCTACCATGAGCCACGAAATACGCACGCCGATGAATGGCGCGCTGGGCATGCTGGAGCTACTTAGCCTGACGCAGATGGACGCCGAACAGCGCACCACTCTTGCGATCGTGCGTGACTCTAGCCAATCGCTGCTGCGCCTGATCGACGACATTTTAGATTTCTCGATGATTGAGGCGGACAAGCTCGAAATTCGAGCTGAAGTGGTGTGCATCCGTGCGGTGATTGAGGGCGTACGCGATATTTACTCTGGCGTTGCCAGTAGCAAAGGCCTGCAGATTTTGCGCAGTATAGATTCCCGCATCAGCCCGGCGCTGCGGGTAGATCCGCTGCGATTGCGGCAGATACTCAACAACTTGGTCAGCAATGCGCTGAAGTTCACCACGCACGGTCAGGTAGAGATCAAAGCGGAATGGCTCGCCCGCACCGACGGCGTGGATCTTGTTCGCTTTGTTGTTTCCGACACCGGCGTTGGCATATCGCCCGAGAATCAACTCTGCTTGTTCAAACCTTTTAGCCAGGGCGAGGGCGACGCACGTCAGCTGGGCGGAACCGGATTGGGGCTGACCATCTGTCGTCGACTCGCTGGCCTAATGGGCGGAACCGTGGAGATGGTGAGCGAGCTTGGCATTGGCACCACGATGACCTTAACCCTATCTTTGTCCATCGCCGATCCGAAAGAGCTGGCGAATCTTGATTCCGAGCGCGGGCACGAGCGCTTGTTCAATATGACGAGTTCGCGTCGGCAGGCACCGAGTATTGAGGATGCGGTGCGGGAAGGCACGCTGGTGATGATCGTGGATGACCACCCAACCAACCGCACGCTGCTGTTGCGTCAGGTGCACACCCTGGGCTATGCCGCCGAGAGCGCTGAGAACGGAGTCGAAGCGATGGCGCTATGGCAAAGCAAACGCTTTGGGCTGGTGCTCACAGATTGCAACATGCCGGAGATGGATGGCTACCAGCTGACGATGCATATCCGTGCGGGTGAGCTTGAGCACGCCGAGGCGCGCATGCCGATCATCGCCTGCACCGCCAATGCGTTGGGCGGCCAACTAGAGAAATGTCTCGCAGCCGGGATGGATGACTGCCTGGTCAAACCGGTTGACCTAACGCAGCTGATGCGAATGCTTGAACAGTGGCTGCCGCTGCGCAAGCGGGCTGTGATGCCCGATTCCCGCGCGAGCGCGGCGATAGACCGCTCAGCGCTCGCTGAAATTAGTGGCGGCGATGTAAGCGTAGAGCGCGGCATTCTGAGCGCTTTCCGTATTGCCAACGATAGCGATGCCGCAGCACTTGAGCGTGCGGTCCGGGAGCAAAATTCGATTCAGGTCGCGCGCCACGCGCACCGCATCTCGGGTGCTAGCAAAATGGTGGGCGCGCTCGATCTCGCCTTAGTTTGCGAACGCATCGAGTCAGCGGCGCGGGCCTGTGACTGTGCCGGAATTAGCGCTGAGATGGGTGCGCTACAGCGTGAATCGCAGCGCCTGAATATTTATCTTGATTCAATGTAGTGGCTACCGAAGGAAAGCCCATGCAGTGTGCCAATTTGCGATTCCTAATCGCCGAAGACCACGCCTTTCAGCGCGGCGAATGGTTACGAATTTTAGAGGGCATGGGGGCGCGCACCGTGCACCAAGCCGCCGATGGTCTCGGCGCCTTGAGCATCGTTCGCGACCCAAATCGGCCGGTCGATATCATTATTAGCGATCTGGACATGGAGGGCATGGACGGGATGGAATTCTTGCGCCACATAGGTGAAAGCGGCGCGCCGATTTCGATCATTCTTGCCAGCGCGCTCGAACGCAAATTGCTGGCGTCGGTCGCCACCATGGCCGAGGCCTACGGCATCAGACTGCTCGGCGTGCTGGAAAAACCGCTGACGCCGCGCAAGCTGTTGCCGCTGATCCAGCTGCATCGAACTGACCTTGCGCCGCCCGTTCCGCCGCCCACTCCAGAGTTCACGCTGGAGGAGCTTGCAACCGGCTTGCGCAAAGACGAGTTTGTCCCCTACTTTCAACCGAAAATTCACTTGGTTACGGGCAAAGTCAAAGGCGCTGAAGCGCTCTCGCGCTGGCTACACCCGCGTTTAGGGATTATCGCGCCGACGTGCTTTATCGCCTCAATGGAGTCGGTCGGGCTGATTGATGAGATCTCCTGGGTCATGCTGCGGAAATCCGCGGCCCGTTGCTGCGCTTGGCGCGCGAGTGGCATTGACGCCACGGTGTCGGTAAACCTATCGGTGCGCTCCTTGGTCGAGGTGGACATCGCCGAACGGGTGACCAAGCTGGTCAGAAGCCAGGGTTTAG
>JAYTAO010000286.1:0-1541 GCA_043737435.1 Rhodanobacteraceae bacterium
AAATAGCGTTTTGCGGGAATGGCAGGAAGTGCCGCCAGCGTTGGCGTCGATGCGTGTGCAACAGCCGATGAGGGCACTTGCACCGCGGGTGAAGAAGACGGGGAACTAGTTGCTTCCGTTTCCATTAAACGACATCTCCACTAAACTTTTGAGCTTTTGACTTGCATGGAAGGTTACAACCCGCCGCGCGCTGATTGGAATTTCCTCGCCGGTTTTTGGATTGCGACCAGGACGTTGGGGTTTATTGCGAAGTTGAAAATTACCGAAACCGGAAAGTTTGACACAATCGCCTTTTTCTAACGCTGTACGAATTTCTTCAAAAAACGATTCCACCATGTCTTTGGCTTCGCGCTTGTTGAGGCCTACCTTGTCGAACATAAGGTCAGCTAATTCCGCTTTTGTTAGCGTGAGTGCCATAAAATATGCTTATTTATCTGAGGCTTGCGCCGAGTTCATTAGAAACTACTTTAACAATTGCCGCAATCTTCTGATCCGCTTCAACGTCCGTTAAAGTAAATTCAGTATCCTGCATAACTACCCGAAACGCAAGGCTTTTCTTACCGGCGGGAAGGGATTGACCCCGATACTGGTCGAACAGCGCGAACTCGATAATTTGTGTCGGCAGTTGCTTATTTACCGCGTCAATGACCTCCTGCGCGCGTACGGCTTCATCTAAAATTAACGCAATGTCACGACGCACAGTTTGCATTTTAGACATGCCCACAAAGCTAGGCGCGGGCTGGTTCAACAGTAATGCTGTGTCAATTTCAAACATAATTGGTGCGCTGTTTAGGCCGTATTTTTGCTGTAACTTTGGATGCAATTCACCGATAAAACCAACGGATTTGCGGCCAATGATCACCGTCGCACAGCGCCCCGGATGGCACGCAGGGTGCGTGCTAAGCGCTTCAAAACGGGCGTCGGTGCCGTTTAAAAGTGCCAGTAAATCACCTTTGATGCTGAAAAAATCCACCATTTCGGCTTTGTCCTCGCCCCACTGTTCAGGAAAACGCGCGCCGTAGGCAATGCCGGCCAGCTTTTCTGGCTGCATGGCTATATCCGCGCTATCGGCCAAAAAGCAGCGCCCGACTTCAAACAAGCGCAATCGCGATTCACCGCGATTTAAGTTTGATACCACGGTTTCGACCAAACCGCTGAGCAGTGATGTCCGCATCACATTCATGTGGCTGGCGATTGGGTTCGCCAGCGTTACCGGTGCTGGTTTACCGCTAAAGGCCAATTCTGCCGACTCACTGATAAAGCTGTAGTTAATTACTTCCTGATAGCCGCAGCCCACCATCGCGCGGCGCAGGCCTTTGCGACCGCGCGCACCTTCTGGCTCGGCCATCATCGGAATGCGGCTTTGCGGCGCACGGACAGGAATGGCGTCAAAGCCGACGCTACGCGCTACTTCTTCGATAAAGTCTTCTTCGATATTTAAGTCGAACCGATAGCTTGGCGGGGTGATAAGCCACGCACGATCAGCATCTTGGGTCTCCACCACGTGGCAATTAAGCGCCTTCATGGTGCTAAGCATCGTG
>JAYTAO010000287.1:0-4095 GCA_043737435.1 Rhodanobacteraceae bacterium
CAGGGAATTTCGCCAAGCGCTCGCCATAGCTCAACTTTGCTCGAATTAGCCACTTTTGCGCCACCGCAATGTTGCCCTGCTTATTTTCCAAAACCGCCAGACCGGCCATGTCTTCGGGATTTTTCGTCTGCTCGATCACTTTAAGATAAATTTCGCGCGCCTCGTCAATTTGCCCGACGCGAACCAAACACTGCGCCAAATGCTCCTGCGCCAGGGCATATCCAGGCAAACGCGTTAAGGCAGAGCGAAAAAAACGTATCGCTTGCTCAGGCTGATCAAAACGCAATAGCGTGATGCCTTGCTGCGTGTGCATCCAAGCTAACGGCATGGGTGCAACATCGGTATAAACAAATTGCGCTTGATGAAAATAATCACTGGCACAGTCTAATTCACCCCGATCAATACAGTCGTTCGCCAGCTGCAGCAACTCGGCGTATTCCTTGCCAGTGGTTAAGGGCGGGTTTGGAAAAATGCGCGCGCTAAGCGGAGTCATCGAACGCGCATTGGCGATCTCTAATCGCAACGCAGCGCCAGATTGCGCATCGTCACGCAGATCTAGCAGCGCCAGAGCCGTGTCGAACTCATGCACATAAGAAAAAATCGTGGCCGCTAAGAGTAATGCTTCAGCATCCGATTCATGGCTGTCATTTAGCACGCGCGCCAAAGCGTAAGCGGCATCCAAATCAGCCAGAGCACCCAAGGCTTGATAGCGTTGAAACAGCACTCCAGCACGCACTGCACGTGAGTGCGGCGTGTCGCTTTTCGGCAAATTTTGCAATCGTGCATCGAGCTGGTTCAAATAGGCCAAGCCATCAGTCGTGGCGCGATCCTGCAGAGAAAGCGGATAGTTTGGCAATGCCAGCACCAAAGGCAATCCTGTCGGTGCTGGCGGGTTGCCTGGCAAGACCGGACTTTGAGTTTTAAGCGGAGTGCTGCACGCACTTACGAGCAGCACCCAGCAAAAAAAGACTACACGTTGCGACATGCCCAACTCAGTTCGGCTCTGCAAGGAACGGGAAGTCGGCCAAATTGTTAGCATTATCGTTACTCACGTTGTCTTTGACGCCTGGGCCTACCACTGCACCCAAAGTGTCATCAATCACATCGCGATTCAAGGTACGGCCACCGCATTTGCCGGCGACGCCCAATTCAACGGCAAGATATTCGTCACAGGCGGGTTTGCTGACGTCAATAATCAAGCGGTCATCGACCAAAATGTTAGCAAACGTTGCTGGAGGTAACAGCGCATTAGCGACACCATCAAGGGTGTCAAGCACGGCCAAGTTATTCGTCATTTCAGTACTGAACTGCGCCCAATTGGAAGCAGGTCCTGGGGCACGGTTATAAGCGTCTTTCAGCGCCGTTCCAGTCGATGGCACCAGATTGATTAGTGCGGTATTAATCGCAGGGCGGCCCTCTCGGTCTATCTGTCCGCTCGATAAAAACGCGCAGCTTTGCCCTGAAAGTGAAGTGAGGCGATTTAAATTGACGCGGCCGCTCGGCGGCAAATTCGATACATTCGTCGTGTAATCCAAAGTTGCGTTATTGCAGCCACTGAAAGTAAAAACCACATCGCCGAACGGAAAGGATTGGGTACCTGCGGAGTTGCCAGTAGGCGGAAATGTTCCGCCACTGGTGTAGCGCAATGGCACGGTGGCAACTGCACCGTTAATCGTGCCCACGCCCACCAGCCAAAACTGTCGACCGCTGTTGTCATGCGTGTGCCATGCCACATTTAAACGATCTGCGCCGCCTGTAGCGGAAAGCACTTCTAGGCTTAGACCGTGGCCAGGATTTGCAGCGTCATACCAACTGCCAGAAATGCCTGGACCAATGCCAGCGCCGCCGGTACGGGTTGTTGAGCTATAGACTTTCAACACATTGCGGGTGCCACCGTCGCTCAATGCTGCATTTGGAATACCCAGCACGATCGTAAGCGTATTAAAGTCGCGAAAGAAATTAACGCCGGGGTTGGTAAAACGCGGGGCAAGGGCCAATCGTGTGGCATTAAATGCGTTTAGGTCAAAAAAGAATGGATCATCGCGCAAGCCGGTGTAAACACGAAAACCGCCTGTTCCGTTCACCGTGCGGCCAACACTGCCCGCTGCGGTCATACCCGGAAATCCGCTACATTCGAATCGTGTGGTGCCAGGAAATTTGCAATTGATGACGCGCTCGGTGCCGCCGTTATCAATAAAAAAACGATAGTCAACCGCGCTGGAGAAGCTCGATGCGGAATTAGCAGCCGGGAAGACCGTTGCCACAAATATTGTTTCGGCAGAATTTTTTGGATTAACGAACGTGTAAATATCGTTGAGATCAGCAGCAGGGTCGTTTGTAGTTAGTGGCCCGTCTCGGTGATCGGCGGCCCAAGTTTGTGCAGCGAACAATAATGACAGTGTCAAAACGCTGCGAAGGCGATTAATTTTCATGTGGCTCAACTCCTTAATTAAATGCTAGGTGAATTCCGAAGAATTCGTGAGACGCCACACAACCCCGTTGCGCCTTGGAAGCAAAATAAATTTTTTGCCCGATCATAATAGCCCTGATAATAAGCGTAGGTTGTTCGTTAGCGCACCAACATCCCACCCGTAATTTTGCGGGGGGAGTGGCGCCAAGTTGCGTGAAGCTTAGTTAATGCAGTGATCAATCGCGACTTCGGGAAATCCTAATCAAAATTGTAGCACCCACAAAAAACCCGCCTGGAGGCGGGTTTGTGTGGGAAGCAATACCCGATCAAATCAATGCTCAAACTGTTCCGTTTCGGTGGAACCCTTGAGCGCGGTGATTGAACTATTTGCGCCCGCGATCACCTGCGTCACTTGATCGAAATAACCGGTGCCGACTTCGCGTTGATGTTTGGTGGCGGTGTAGCCATCTTTTTCGGCCGCAAACTCAGCGGTTTGTAGCTCTACGTAGGCCGACATTTGCCGCTCTTTGTAGCCTTTGGCGAGTTGGAACATCGAAAAGTTGAGCGCGTGGAATCCAGCTAAAGTGATGAACTGAAACCTGTAGCCCATTTTGGCGAGCTCGGTTTGAAAGCTCGCAATCGCGGCGTCGTCCAAATACTTTTTCCAGTTAAAGCTAGGGCTGCAGTTGTACGCCAGCATTTTTCCTGGGAACTTTGCGTGGATGGCGTCAGCAAACTGCTTGGCGAACACTAAGTCAGGCTGCCCGGTTTCGCACCAAATTAAATCGGCGTACGGCGCATAAGCCAAACCGCGGCTGATTGCTTGCTCGGCGCCCATTTGCGTGTAATAAAAACCTTCTGGAGTGCGTTTGCCGGTCAGGAAAGGCGCGTCGTTCGGGTCGATATCATTGGTCAGCAAATCCGCTGCCAGCGCATCGGTACGTGCCACGATCACGGTTTGCACGCCTAAGCAATCCGCCGCTAAACGCGCAGCAATCAATTTTTGTACCGCTTCAGTGGTGCTGACCAGGACTTTGCCGCCCATATGGCCGCATTTTTTCGCGCTGGCTAGCTGATCTTCCCAATGCACGCCGGCAGCGCCCGCTTCGATCATGTGCTTCATCAACTCGAACGCGTTCAGCACGCCACCGAATCCGGCTTCCGCGTCAGCCACTATGGGCACCAGCCAATCGCGCTGTGCGCCGCCCTCGGCTTGTTCAATTTGATCCGCGCGCAACAAAGCGTTGTTAATGCGCTTAACCACATTCGGCACGGAATCAACTGGATAAAGCGACTGATCCGGATACATTGAACCCGAAGTATTGGCGTCTGCAGCCACTTGCCAGCCGGACAAATAAATCGCTTCCAAGCCTGCCTTGACTTGCTGCATTGCCATATTGCCGGTCAGCGCGCCCAGCGCATTCACGAACGGCTTAGTCGTGATCTTTTCCCACAACTTCTCAGCGCCGCGCTTGGCTAGACTGTGCTCAACGGGCACGGTGCCGCGTAAACGCACCACGTCTTCAGCGGAGTAAGGGCGGGTAACGCCTTTCCAACGCGGGTTGTCACGCCAATCGGCTTTGAGTTGTTCGAGGTCAAGAAATGCCATGCGGTGCTCCGGGTAAGGGTGGCTGGGCGCATGAGTGTGTGAGTTTGATGTGGAGTGTGAACTCTATCTGGCGTCC
>JAYTAO010000288.1:0-1540 GCA_043737435.1 Rhodanobacteraceae bacterium
GAAGCGAGCGTGACAATCACGGCGGTCGATGCCAAAGGTATAAGTGCAGTTCTGGGAACCGTCGTGGTCAGTGAAAGCAAATATGGACTGGTGTTTACGCCCACGCTAAAAGGCTTGGCACCCGGTCTTCATGGTTTTCACCTGCATGAAAACGCTAGCTGCGCCGCTGGAGACAAAGATGGCGCGCCCGCCGCAGCAATGGGCGCTGGCGGGCATTACGACCCGAAAATGAGCAAGAAACACGGCACGCCCTGGGGTGACGGGCATTTAGGCGATTTGCCGCCGCTTTATGTCGATGCTCAGGGCCTTGCCGAACAGGCCGTGCTTGCGCCACGCCTAAAACTGAGCGATCTAAGCGGGCGTTCCCTGATGCTGCACGCGGGCGGCGATAATCACGCCGATATGCCGCAACCGCTAGGCGGCGGTGGCGCGCGCGTGGCGTGCGGAGTGTTTGCGACGCGCAAGTGAGGGGCTGCCCCTAATTACTCCGGGTCGTAATCCAAAATCGGTGCCAGCCAGCGCTCGGTGTCGCTCACACTGTCGCCCTTGCGCTTGGCGTAATCCGTCACCTGCTCTAAAGTCACGCGGCCAACTACAAAATATTGGCTTTCCGGGTGGCTGAAATATAGGCCGCTGACCGCTGAAGCTGGCCACATCGCGCAGGACTCGGTTAAGGTCATCCCGGCGTTTTTTTCGGCGCCTAGCAGCTTGAAAATGGTGCGTTTTTCGGTGTGATCGGGGCAGGCGGGGTAGCCCGGTGCCGGGCGTATGCCGCGATAGCTTTCTTCGATCAGCTTATCATTGGCTAGATTTTCGTCCAAGCTGTAGCCCCAAAACTCGGTGCGCACGCGCTGGTGCATGCGCTCGGCGAAGGCTTCGGCTAAGCGATCCGCCAGTGATTTCAGCAAAATTGCGCTGTAGTCGTCAAACGCGGCTTCATAGGCTTTGACTTTTTCGTCAATCGTGCCGCCCGTTTGCACCGCAAACGCGCCGATGTAGTCGGTTTTGCCGCTGGCTTTGGGCGCAATAAAGTCGCTCAGACATAAATTTGGCCGGCCGGGCGGCTTATCGGCCTGTTGGCGAAGGCAATGTAATACCGTGCCATTATCTAATACGACGTCATCGCCAACCGCGTTGGCTTGCCAAAAGCCAATGACGCCGCGCGCGGTGAGCCATTTTTCATCGACGATTTGCGCCAGCATTTTTTGTGCATCCGCAAATAGTTCGCGCGCCTGTACGCCCACAACGGCATCGTCCAAAATCGCGGGGTAGCGCCCGGCTAACTCCCAAGTCTGGAAGAACGGCGTCCAGTCAATCACGTTGACCAGTTCGGTCAGGTCGTAATGGTCGAAAGCAAGCACGCCTAGCTGTTTTGGTACGGGCGGCGTGTAGTGAACAAAATCGCCATCAAATTTGGCTTGCCTTGCTTGCGCCAGCGTAACCAGTTTTTTCGCGCCGGTTTTATCTTTGTGACGTTCGCGAACCTCGGCATAATCGGCGCGGGTTTCTGCGACAAAGCCGGCGTATTTTTCCTTGCTGA
>JAYTAO010000289.1:0-4094 GCA_043737435.1 Rhodanobacteraceae bacterium
TTGCGCGGCACAGCGTGCCGCGCTCGGGCGCTAAGATTAGGCGCTAACACGGGGAGCGGATCATGTTGTTTTTCGGCTTTAATAAGCTGGTGATTGCCAGCGGCAACCCGGGCAAGTTGGCGGAGTTCGATGCGCTGTTGGCGCCACTGGGTATTCAAGTCATCAGTCAAAGCTCATTAGGCATTACTGACCCAGCGGAGACCGGCATCGCGTTTGTAGAAAACGCCCTGATCAAAGCGCGCAACGCCGCTAAATTAAGTGGCATGGCGGCACTGGCAGACGATTCAGGCCTGTGCGTGGATGTGCTGGATGGCGCGCCGGGCTTGATCAGCGCGCACTATGCGGGCGAGCACGGGAACACGTCGGCGAACATCGCGAAATTACTGGCAGACATGCGCGGCGCGCAAAATCGCAGCGCTAGATTTATCAGTGTGTTGGTGCTGGTACGCCATGAGCTGGACCCGCTGCCCCTGATCGCGCAGGGCGAATGGCGCGGCGAAATTTTACTAGCGCCACGTGGCAGCCATGGCTTCGGCTATGACTCGATATTTTTTGACGTTAGCCTAGGAAAAAGTGCGGCGGAATTGGATTCGGCAGTTAAAAATGTGTGCAGCCACCGCGCCAAGGCGCTATTTGCGCTGTCGCAGCAGTTGCTTTAAGTGTAGAGGGCGAAGGGGTGCTCGGCCGGATGGGCATAGTCATCGTGGAAAGCTACACCGCCGTTTGGTGGTTACGCCAGGCCGGATTCCAAACGTTGTAGCAATGAAGGGCGCATTGATGTCAGATGCGCAAGCTACGCTCATTCTGAAGCGTTTTGCGCCCTCATTTGCTGTAGTTCTTGCGGACGGCAGCGCCGCAGGCGTGCGCATGGCCGAGCGCGCGCTTGCATACTTGGCACCGGCGCTCTGGATTCGCTGGGAACGACTAACTGAGCATCAACAAGCAACCGACCTCAGTGCGATCAAACTTCGGGAGAAGTTAGGGCGACACTTTGGAAAATAGCGTAAAAAACGGCACTCGAACAGGTGCCGTTTTTCATATGGTCTCGCAGAGTATTACGCCAATTTGGCCTGACTGCGTTTTACATCTCACTTTCCAATCTTGACCCAAGTCTGAAAACCCAGCAGGCTGCCGTTTGCGAGATATTTGCGCTATAAACCACATAAACTCAAGGAATTTACGTGAAAAATTTGCTGCTGTGGTGTTTTTTATTGTTTTGCGCTGCTTCGGCACATGCCAACATTCGATTTGAGCGATTTTTACCCGCCAATCCTACGTCAGATTTTGCACCAACGGCGGAGCTCTGGTTCTCAGGCGATATAGCCCTTCAAACGTGTGACATTGTAGGAACACCAATATCACTTGTTGCGGATAGTGTGGTGTTAAGTGGCAATACGATTAAATTGCAAATTCCCGTTTGGCGTAGAGATCCATGCATTGTTTTTGGCGTCCCACAGGTTAGTCCCCATACATGGCGTTACCCGCTCATGCGCCTGCCGGAAGGCAGTTACACGCTTGAAATTACTGGCAGGAATATTAACGGTTCGGTTTCTAATGGGCCGATATTTAACATAACAAGTGTCCCTCTAGTCGTCGGTGGAGGTTCATTACTTCATGTGCCGACTCTGGCGGTTTGGGGATTTGTTTTGCTGACACTAGCAACCCTAGTTTTTGGGATATTTCATTTTCGAGCAAAACCCCCTATTGCCCTAAGTTTGCTGCTGGTAGTTGGCAACGCGTTTGCATTTCCGACGCCTGTTTCTACTGAAAACTACACCATCGAAATTACGATGCGGCCCGGGGTGAATCGTACCACCGTCGACGCTTTGGTCAGTAATGGCTTGAATAGCAGGTTGCTCACAGCGCTTGCCGACCCAGCCCTTTCGAATTTGCGCTTAGCGCAATCGAAGCGCCCAACCGGGGCTTATCGAAATTGGTTGACTGCGCATCCTAATGCACCTACAGCTGTACTCAGTCGCATTGCTTTTGCAGATGTGCAAGGTCGCGAGAAGGCCGAGGCTATTGTTACCAGTCTTCGATTGAATAATGATGTTCAAGGGGCATACATATTGCCAAAGCTGAGATTTGCTGCTGGCCCCGCGCTTAACCCAAATCAGGATGGGCAGGTGGCCATTCGTGCCGATCTAGCGCGACGTTGGCAAAGCGGTTGGGCCTAAATTGGCTCGTCTGATAGCGGTATTCAAACAGATCACCCAAAATTAGCTGCTTTCGATGGCGTCAATTCAAGCACATTCCGAGACACAGGGACTTATCAAGGCGGCAATTTTCTTTGGGCTTATGCAGGTGATGAAGTATTTGGCGGACGCAATGTTGATGAACGGCGCTGCGTTAGCACTACTAACAAAAACGTGGATGCATGTATCCCTTTTTCGATTGCCTCTGGACTGTCGTTTTGGAATCAAAACTGCCCGGTGGGAACTGCGCAAGCCACCTATGCGGGCCACGGAACCCACATAGCAGGAATTGCCGCCGCCCAGTGGGCGTAATCTGATTTCAGCTAACTCTGGGTTAGATTTTTCTGGCGTGTGCGCGGGTTGTTCGCTGGCAGTGCGCAAAGCCATCCGACTTTTTTGTGGTACCCGCGTTGATTTTCCAAATGATGAATACGCGTATCCCATCATTTCGGAACCAGATTTATCAATTTTAGTTGCCGGAATAGACAACCTGCTTGCTTCTGGGGTACAGGTACTTAGTTTGAGTTTTGAGAAAACGCGACGCGTCTCCGGGCAAAATGGCTTGCCGGTGCAAATTTGTGCACCCGGCAACACCACGTTTGAAGGCTCGTTTGCAATGTGCAGCGCGCTTGTGATGGCACGCCAACGTGGCGTGGTTGTGGTGGCCGCAGCGGGCAATCTTGCTGACTATTTGGCCTTTCCCGCGAGTGGACCTGATGTATTTCCGGCCATGGGTTTTATTCCAACGACACCTGTGCAATATTGGCAGGTTGGAACAGCGCCACTCAATCCAGATTTTGTCGGTTCGAGCTATGGCGTGGAAAAGCCTGTTTCCCCCCCAGGTAGCTCGAACTATTTGGGCTATTCCGAATTACAAGCACCTGCTTTTGAAATTCGCTCAACATTTTATTTCGGTCAGGTTTGGGCTCGTTATTTTGGCTGCGAATCCTTTGATCATGAGTTGAATTCTGTGAATATTTATGGAGTGAGCAACGCTAGCTATTTCGGCATTTGCAGCGGCACCAGCCTGGCGGCACCCGCGCTTGCTGGCGTAGCGGCGTTAGTACGTTCGACTAACCCGCTGCTCGTGGTTGGACAATCAGCATTTGATGACGGCATCGTCCCGGCGGTGGGTGTAAGCGACGTGATGGCGCGTTCCGCGCACAGTGGCTATGTGCCCGGTGATGTGACTTTATCTCCCGCTCCAGGCGCGCCATTCCTGTCAACCATCCCTGCCGCACAGGCGTGGGGGTTTGGCATCGTCGATGCCGAAGCCGCACTAGTTAAAACCATGGGATTTGTCTCAGGACAAATAGTGAAGCATCGTTTAACGCCGCTATTTCAGCTGTATACGTCAAACGCTCCAGCTGGCGGCTTCCCGGACTTTGCTTACACCTCTTCACCCCAATCTGCGATTGCGTTGAACACATTCGGCTATTACAGCCCTAACAGCACAGCGTTAGTGCAAGGTTTCCCTAGTTTTATGCCACCGATGGAGGTTGGAAAAGAAGAATATTTCCCACCTATACCGGAGGGATTGAACAACTTGCCGTCGGCGGATTTATTTATTCTGGCAAATGACTACCGCACTAGTGCCACGCAAGCTGAGCCAGATATGCCGCTCGGCCTTGCTGATACGAATAACTACCGTGTCGAGCCGCTGTTTTGGATGAGCCGTTGCCGATTCACTGACGTAGGTTGTCTTGATCGGCTCCGGATCTTGATCGTGCGTTTTGGCCTTGAACTCGTAGAGCATTGGCCAGGTACAAAAGTCGCCAAGCGCAAGATCGTCCCAGCCACCTAGCTCACGCGCAAAGGTGGCTTTGATGTTCATCACATTCAGTTCGTGCTTGAGCGTGATCGGGCTGACCTTGGCGCGATTTTGCAGATAAAGCGCGG
>JAYTAO010000290.1:0-1540 GCA_043737435.1 Rhodanobacteraceae bacterium
CGACGGAAGTGAACTTTCCCGTCACGCCCTGATCGCTGGCCTGGATTTTGCCGCTTCAATTCAAGCCAGCGCCATTTTAGCGCACGTCACCACGCCCTATGTAGCGATGCTGGTACCGTCCTACCCGCTGCCCGCCGGTTTCCTGCCCACCATTGAGGAGCACCGCAAAATTTGCAAAACCGGCGCTGACAATCTCATGACACCGGCGTTGGCCCTAGCTAAAGAAAAGGGCGTTTCCGCCGCAAGCGTGGTAATTGAGCATGAACACCCCTGGCGCGGCATTTTGCAGGTTGCCGCGAGCGAACAATGCGACTTGATTTGTATGGCGTCCCACGGCCGAGGTGGCTTGAGCGCGCTATTGATGGGCAGTGAAACGCAAAAGGTGCTGACCCATTCGCACCTGCCGGTGCTGGTTATTCGATAGCCAGCCCTCACCACAATAGCTCAATCATCGCAGCGGCTTGCGCCGCAGTTGGCTTCGTTGTAGCTTGTCGGGAATTGAAATTTCCGACTAGCGCAGCTTGGCGTTGCAGCGCGGTTCGCTGACGGATCAGAGTACAACCCCAACCAGTGTCTGGCCGCTGCCATTGAACCGCTTCGATCTAAACTCTCGCCGCAGGTCTTTCAATCTTGCGAATCGCTTGCTGCGCATGGCGAGTGGGAGGTGGCGGTGTCTCACTGCCTCGCGCATCTGCCCAGCACGATAACGGTTTCCGAAATGACAGCCTTGGATCAGGTTGCAATCGAGTGCGGCATCGTGTTCAAAAGCGGAAAATGAGGTGCATCGGGGCCACGACGCTTTGTGCCTATACTTCACCCTGCAATCAGGAGCATTAATTAATATGGTCACTTTATCAACTGTTACTCACTGCAACCCTGAAATCCTCAGCGGTGCACCTGTTTTTGTCGGCACTCGCGTGACTGTCCGATCACTTTTTGATTACTTGGAAGGCGGAGATACTTTAGAAGAATTTCTCCGTCAATTTCCGTCGGTAAAGCGCGAACAAACCATAGCCGTCCTTGATGCTGCCTTTGAGAGAGTCGCGGCTGATGCGTCTGCTGCTTGATGAAAACTTCCCAGCAGACTTTGCAAAGCTGCTGGTAGGTCATGAGGTTGCAACTGTTCACAGCTTGGGTTGGTCAGGGGTCAAAAACGGCGAACTATTGCGGCGTGCCTTTTCTGTCTGTGAGGTATTCATCACCATGGATCGCAACCTTGAGTTCCAGCAAAACATCAAGGCTTTACCATTCGGGATTGTCGTCGTGCAATCTATCTCAAACCGCATGGCGCATCTCATCCCGCACATCAACAACATCCTCCAAGCTGCAAGTCGCGTTTCTCCGGGAAAAGTAGAAAGAGCCGGTGCCTAACCACTAAGGTTAGATCGCGCAGCCGTACTTTTGCCGTTAGGCCCCTGACCCTGCAGCCTTAGCACCAATGCCGGGCTGTAAATCCGCCCCTCGGGCCGTGGCCTGAAACACGGGGCGGTGGCGTAAAAATCAGCGTTCTGCTCTGGCCACCAGCCCGGAATGCCCGACA
>JAYTAO010000291.1:0-1538 GCA_043737435.1 Rhodanobacteraceae bacterium
CTTGCGTATTTTCGACAATACGCGGCTGCGCCGATTCAATGCGGGTGGCACGGGAAAGCCCAAGGCCAATGTTTTTGATACCCACACCGAGTGTGAAGGGCTCAGGTGGTTTAACCGGAACGGTAAAGGGATCATCCGAAAATACTTGATCAGGCAGAAAATAATCGAGCTTGAGTTTTGGCTGTGCTTCTACAGTTATCGCATCAGGCAAAACTGCCACATTTCGTACTGTTCCACCCTGGCGAAAAGTGATTGCAGCGCCAATGTAGTAAACCTTGCCCTGAGGTGCCGTGCCGGCCGCGCCACTCGCCGGAATAATGAGCCAATTAGCTTCCGCCTTGGTGCGCGCAGCAACCATGCCTGTGCCGTTTAAGGTTCCGGTGATTCCCGGCGTGTCGGTGAGGCGAACGAAAAATTTTGCCGTCAAGTTATTAGGGTCAGAACTAGCAATTACGGAAACGCCCTGATCGTCTTTGAACTCCAGGCTGACATTCAGCTGTTCAATCGGTATCTATGGCGTTATCAATGCCTAGTTTGGCCAAAAAAGCTTGGCGTTCCAGACTTACCGCTTGCGGAATTTCTATTTTGACTTCAGCCCATACTGCTTGCGCGTACACGTTAGACTGGCAAAATAAAAGCAAAAGTGCACAAAAATAACCCAATTTATGCATGATCTACCGCGCCCCAACTTAGTGTTAAGTGACTCTGAGCTTTGCGTTACAAACTTACAACCTTGTCAGTAAGCAATGGTGTGCTTTCGCCATATTAGGGGATTGTTTGCAGCTGCCATTTTTGGAGGCGACTTCGGGGTCAACGCTACTGTAAATGCCTAACCGCTCCAATAAATATCCACATTCGCAACCGCCGCATGCAGGAAACGGCTAATCGGCAGCGCCTCGTCGTCGCGCAGCAGTGCACGATTAAGCACTTCGCGCTTCGCTTCGCCGGTGATCGCCAACAGAATGGCGTTGCTGTGCAGCAAGCGTGAGGCGGTCAAGCTAATACGGGCGAACGGCGCTTCTTTCGGTAACGGATTCGGCGTGATCGCCACCGCACTGGTAATGCCATCCGGAGCCAGTGCGGCGCTGAGCTGGCTTGCGCCAGGAAACAAGGAGGCCGTGTGCGCATCTAGACCCATGCCCAGCAGCACCGCATCGAAGGGCATCGGCATGGCGGCCAGCACTTTGATGGCGGTGTGCGCGCTGAGCTTTGGCATGGCGGCATCGCCGTCGAGTTCAGGCGGCAAATCAGGCACCAGTGATAACCATTGAATTACATTGCGCGCAGCAAAGCAGCTTTTTAACGCCGTCAAATTGCATGCCGCATGATTCGCCGACACCCAGCGCTCATCTGTAGGCACAATGCTGACTTGGCTCCAGTCCAAATCCGCCTGCGCAAGTTGCCGATAAATCCCCAACGCCGAGCCGCCCGCTAAGCTCAAAAAGGCGCTGCCCTTTTTCGCTAAGCTCAGGCGTATATGGTGCTCAAGCGCTTGTGCGCACGCTTGTTGCATTGATGCGCTGGTCGGAAAACTTTTT
>JAYTAO010000292.1:0-4089 GCA_043737435.1 Rhodanobacteraceae bacterium
CGCGCTGCTGAAGATCAAAACTGGGCGCTGGTGGAAAGCAAAATGCGCGAAGCTTTAAATGCTGAGCCCACGCCGCAGTCCAAAGTGCGCCTTTATGGAATGCGGTTTGAACCCTACATTCCGCACCACTATTTGGCGCTCGCCGCCAGCGCAAGAAATAATTGTGCGGCGGCAATTGCTGCGCTCAGCAACGGCGGGCATCAATCGGCGCTGTCCGGCGCGCGCGATGCCGCGCCGCTTTTGGCGGTCGAGGCGCAAATTAAAAAACGCTGTCAAACCGCTGCCCTAAGCATTCCGCCCGCCGCGCCGCCAATCGCGCCGCCAACCGCGCCGCCGGTGCTGCCTAATGTCACCACACCGCCGATCACGCCTCCGCCGGTGGCAAAACCGCCGGTCACCGTGCAAACGCCACCCAGCCGCCCGCCAACGCCGGTAACTCAACCCGACCAAGCGCCGACGCTTGCCAGTAATGAAGTGACCAGCGTACGTAATGCGGTGCAGGCGCTAAAACGGGAGCTGAGTGCCGCCCGCTCAACGTTTGCAAAACCGGAACTTGCCGCAGCAGCCGGTGCAAAATCAGCGGAACTCAAGGCGCTAGATTTGGAAGCAGCGCGGTTAAGCCTAGATCTAGATCGCGCGATTGCCAACGTTGATGCCGCCCTGCTGAGCCGCACCGGCAGCGCAGCAAGCGCCGCTGGCACGCGCGCGAGTACGTTAAAGCTTGCCGCGATTTCCGCTCTTGCGGCAGCCGCGCCGCTGGCGCGTCAAGCCGCACCGGCGGCATTGGCGCAAATAGCCAAATCCTTCTTTGGTGGCGACTTCAAAGCCGCCGCGCAAACCAACGTTGAAAGCCTGCAGGGCAAAGCGCTGGCGCACGCGCTGCTGGTACGCGCTGCGGCACGCTATTCCATGTATGTCGCGCAGGGGGAAAGCAAGGCCGAGCAACTAAGCGCCGTCAAAGCTGACTTAGCGCGCGCCAAGAGCGTCGATGCAACGGTACGGCCCAACGCGAAATATTTTTCACCGCGTTTGATTCAGCTGTATTAGCGTCGTTTATTTTTGCGAATTAGCCCTCCAACAACCCCGCCCGCATCGCCATCAGCGCGGCCTCGGTACGGTCGCTAATGGCTAACTTTTCCAAAATTTGGCTGACGTAGCCTTTTACGGTGCCTTCGGTTAGGCCCAGTGCGCGGGCGATTTCTTTGTTGCTTTTGGCTTTTGCGATTAGGCGCAAAACCTCGCGCTCGCGCGGCGCTAGCCGGGCCACTAGAAGCTCCGGTTCCGGCACCGCTTCGCGCAAAATTGCGCGCACATTGGGGTGAATGCAGGGCACATTTCGGTGCGCAGCCAGCACCGCATGATGCAGCTCCGCGGCCAATGCGTCCTTGGTCAAATAGCCAATTGCGCCCGCTTCAAGTACCGCGCGTACTTGCGGCGCGTCGGCGAAGCTAGAAAAAATGATCACCTGTAAGCCGGGCAACGTGCTGCGCAGGCTACGAATCGCATCGACCACGCTCATGCCGGGCATGCGCAAATCGCTGATCACGACATCGGGACGCATTTGCTCCACGACTAGCAAAGCGGCGCTGGCCGAGGCGGCCTCGCCGACTACTTCCAGATCGGAAAAGTCTTCTAGTACCGCGCGTAGCCCTTCGCGCACCACGGCGTGGTCGTCAATCAACATGACGCGTATTTTTTCGCTCATCTAACTGGACTCATTTTTATTGGATGACAGCACAATCGTGCGGTCTTGACGTGGCAGCGCGGCTTCAATTTGGGTGCCGCGCGGGCTCACAGCGCTAATACGCAACGCGCCGCCGAGAGCGCTCATGCGCGCGCGCATGGTGCCTAAGCCCATACCTTTGTAATTTGGCTGCGGGGTGGAACGCTCGCGTTTAGTACCACCTATGCCGCGACCGTCATCAATAATGCGCAACAGCACAATGCGCTCTGTGACGCTGGCGCTGACGGTAACCTTGCGTGCATGGGCGTGGCGAATCACGTTGGATACCGCTTCTTGACACAGTCGATACAGCGCTTCTTCGTGCGTAATGTCCTGTGCTGCGTAGCTTTCGAACTGCATTGTCAATTGCAGCGATTCCGGGATCATTGAGGGTAAAAGGCGCTTTAATGCTGCCGGTAGACCGCCTGCACGCAAGCGTTCTAAGCCCAGAAAAGACTGGCCGGTCCTAGAAATTGCGACCGCGTCAATGGGCTTAAGCTCACGCAGCAGGCTGCGCAATTCGGCGAAAGCGGTTTGCGCAAGCTGGTGAATACGCCCAGCGCGGCGTTCCCCTTCCGCAGCATCGCGCTTGTAGGTTTGCGGCAGCGTTTGCGTCAACAAACTGATCGAGGAAACCAGCTGTGTGACATTGTCATGCAGCTCACCGGCCAAGCGGTTGCGCTCGCTGAGCACGGCCATGGCGCGCGTCTGCTCGTTGAGTCGCGCGTTCGCAATCGCCAGGCCCAAGTGGTCGGCGATCAGTTCTAAGGATTGTCGATCAAAATAATCGAACGGCGTATTGCCCTCGACATTAATCACGCCGAGCACGACTAAGCCCTGCAAGATCGGCACTGCCAGCTCGGCACGCGGCGCTTTAACGCCCGGTGGATTGACATAGCGCGGGTCGTTGGCGACGTCATTGACTAACTGGGATTTTCCTTCGCGCGCTGCAGCACCCATGATGCCGCGGCTAATCGGAATGCGATCAGTCTGACGGATCGCTAATTTATAAGCACCGCCGCGTACTGACACGACTAGGGTGTCCGGGCGTTCTGGGTCAATTAAAGGGATGTCGACGCTTTCAAATTCCAGCAGCGCATGCATGGCATCGGCGGTATTTTGCAGAATTTCGGTCAGCTCACTGCCCGCTTGGATAATTACTGCAACCTTGGCGATTAAGCTAAAACGCGCGCTGCGACGACGTTCTTCCTGATGCCGCTGGGCATTGTGAATGGCGATCGCGGCATGGCGCGCCAGCAATTCCAGCAAACCTACATCACTGGGCGAAAACACGCGTGGCGCGTGCGCGCCGATGCCAAAGACACCGACCAACATTTGCCGCCAAAGCACCGGTACGCCGATGACCTGATTGTTACTGAGCTGCGCTAAGTTGATTCCGGGCAAATCGCCATAGCGACAGCACACGGTTCTACCGGTGGCCAAAACCCGCCCGGCCAAGCCTTGGCCGGTCTTCATTTCTACGCCGAGTTCTTGCTCTGGCATACGATACACCGCAGCGGTACGAACCACTTTGCGTGCGCCGTCGTACAAGCCTATCGTGCCTTCGTCCGCACCGATCAGCGTGCAGGCGTGTTCTAAAATCAGTGCCAGTAAGTCATCAAGTTCCAGCTCGCTTGAGATAACTTCGATTATTTTTGCCAGCGCGTCTAGGTGGCGTCGGGCGTCTAAAGTTTGCTGCGCTTCAATAACTTGCGCGTCGGTTGATCCAGCTTGCATTTGTCCGGGAGCGTGCATTGCAAACTAGCTGCCAAGAGTGCCGAGTAAGCTAGATTGTGGCACAGCTACCGCAGCCTTCGAGCCGGTGAGTGAAGCCGCAGCACGAACTTTGAGTAAGCTTACGATCATCCTAGAAACCGCAGTTGCACGGACAAAAGGGTGCATTTTTTTGGCGTTCCAGCAAGGCTTGAGGCGGCAGCATGCTCATTGCCTGCAACGACGAAATAACGATGCTGGGGCGTCAAAAAAGTGTTCAATTTTGTTCGTAGCGACCTTCACCCACAAGGTGAACTTCGAAATATTATTCAACATATTCATAGCTTTATCGGAGTTAGTTAGCGGTCAACTGCGGTTTTTACGATCATGCAGTTTGATGCTGCATTTACGCCAGAAGGTGCAATCCCAGCACAGCGCTGGAACCAAAACCCGCGACTAGCCTTTGAGCTGCCGTTACGCGAGTTCCCCGCACACGTGAAAATCGTCGAGTTAGTCATCGTAGGCTTTGAGGCCGCCAGCGGCGGCGATTGGCCGAGCAAATTTAGGGCCTGGTTTAGCTGCAGCCCGGCCTACAGTGATGGCGTAAACGGGCGCTGGAGTTTGTCGAGCATGCCCTGAGGACGGGCTATTTA
>JAYTAO010000293.1:0-1537 GCA_043737435.1 Rhodanobacteraceae bacterium
GATTGAGGCTGCACGCCACCGACTGCGCAAAGCACAAATACCGCGCCATCAAGCACGCGCAAGCTACGCTCGACTTCAATGGTAAAGTCTACATGTCCAGGGGTATCGATGATGTTGAAACGATGCTGGGGCATAGTTGCATCCATACCGCGCCAAAAACAAGTCGTCGCGGCGGAAGTAATAGTGATACCACGCTCTTGCTCCTGCTCCATCCAGTCCATTGTCGCTGCACCCGCGTGCACTTCGCCGATTTTGTGGTTTACACCGGTGTAAAACAAAATACGTTCAGTCGTTGTCGTTTTACCGGCGTCAATATGCGCCATAATGCCAATGTTTCGATAACGCTCGATGGGAGTTTCGCGTGCCACAATCTATCCTTAACTTCAAATATAACTTCGTTTTAGCGCAGATAAAATGATCGGCAATGCCGCTTTGCGCGCTAATGTGAGCTTCTAAATACTATTTTTTGTTCAATTTACTTTGCCAAAATCACCAAAACAAAGTGCAACGACTACCAACGATAGTGCGCGAACGCCTTGTTGGCTTCGGCCATACGATGCGTTTCTTCTCTCTTTTTAACCGCAGCGCCCCGATTTTCAGCGGCTTCGCTCAACTCAGCAGCAAGCTTAAGAGGCATAGACTTTTCGCCACGCTTGCGGGCAGATTCAATTACCCAACGCATTGCCAGTGTTTGACGGCGCGCCGGACGAACTTCGACAGGTACTTGATAGGTTGAACCGCCCACTCGGCGCGATTTTACCTCAACAGCTGGCGCGACATTGGTGAGGGCTTTTTCCACTTGCTCGATAGCATTTGGGTTTTTCACGCCAATCGCTTCGATTGCGCTGTACAGAATTGACTCAGCGGTGGATTTTTTGCCGGATTTCATCAACATATTGACAAAACGCGCGACCATTACGTTGTGGAACTTTGGATCCGCCAACGTCAGGCGAACCGGGGTTTGACCCTTGCGACTCATTTGATATTTCCTTAAATTCTATTAGTTTTATGGCTGTGAGAACACCACGTCAACGCAAGCGCGTGATGCCACCCGACAAAAAGCTCACGCCGGTTGCGGCGTGCAGCCCCGTCAATCGCGTTAGTTATTTCTTCTTCGGCGCGGCAGCAACTGCACCGGGCTTCGGACGCTTTGCGCCGTACTTTGAACGACTTTGGCGTCGCTTGGATACGCCTTGCGCGTCGAGCGCTCCGCGCACAGTGTGGTATCGCACGCCGGGCAAATCTTTTACGCGGCCGCCACGAATAAGCACCACCGAGTGTTCTTGCAGATTGTGGCCTTCGCCACCAATGTAGCTAATCACTTCAAAACCATTGGTCAAACGCACCTTGCAGACCTTGCGTAGCGCAGAATTTGGCTTCTTTGGCGTTGTCGTATAGACACGTGTACATACACCACGACGCTGCGGGCAATTCTCTAGCGCCGGTGATGGGCTTTTATAGGTCTTTGGGCTACGCGATTGGCGCACCAATTGATTGACTGTCGACATTGATTCTTCGGTCCATGAAAAACATGTGG
>JAYTAO010000294.1:0-10027 GCA_043737435.1 Rhodanobacteraceae bacterium
CGTTGCGGCTGGGCCGCGGCTGAATAAACTCATTGACGTAGCTCCTGTGGCTAAAGTAAGCAGGGAATAGCGAATCGCATCGCGTCTTTGCATGGAAATTTCTCGGTCTTTTAGTTATGGGGCAAGCGTGTGCCAAATCAAGCTCAAAAGCATTTTAAACGTTGCTGAGATTTTTAAGGGTGCGCTGGCGCACTGCCCCAAATTTTTTCCAAGCGTTGATCACGGCCGCAGTTCCAACGATAGTATTTGTAGCGCACCGGATTTTTTCGCGCGTAATTTTGGTGATATTCCTCGGCGGCGTAAAACACTGATGCGGCCTTTATCTCCGTGTAAATGGTACGCCCGGCGAAGCGTTTGTCTGCTTGCCACTTGACTTTACTCGCTGCTGCTGCGGCCGCCTGTGCGGGTGTATGTGTGAAAATCGCGCTGCGGTACTGGCTACCACGATCGCAAAACTGTTGATTTGCGACAGTGGGGTCAATATTGGCCCAGAAAATTTCAAGCAGTTTTGCGTAACTAATTTTCTTTGGGTCAAATACGATTTCAACTGATTCCGCATGGCCGGTGCCACCGTCGGAAACTTGCTCATAACTGGCATCAACCACCGTTCCGCCGGTGTAGCCGGAGGCCGCGCTAATCACGCCAGAAAGGCCGTGAAACGGCGTTTCCATGCACCAAAAACAACCACCTGCGAACGTGGCTTTTTCAAAGCCAGTGGGCGCGGCAGGCGTGGGGGCGGCAAATGAAAATGCGCTCAGCGCGAACAGCGCTATGGCAATGAATGGTTTCAAATAGGTTTTGCGCGACATAAGAATTTACTGACCTTGGGTTGAAAGAATGGCGGAATGGTTGCCAAGCAATTATTTGACCGGTGTAATGCCGGGTTTCTTTCGTGGGCGCGTATTGCCTTACAAGATCACACTGAAAAGTGCTCGTAGCCAGATTTTGCGATGGCTACTGGCAAAGCATTTGCGTCCACGACCTGCACCAATTCCTGATTTGAGTGGCGCGCACCGATCGTACCGATGCGGGTAATCGCCAACCCCTGCGCGGTGGCAAGTTTGACTAACGCCGCCTCATGTTTGGGCGCAGCGGTAAAGAGCAGTTCGTAGTCGTCACCGCCAGCTAGGGCGCATTCCCAAGCAATAGCTAAGCCATGGGCAATCACAAGCTCGTGGGAAATCGGTAAACGATCCGCGTGTAACGCCGCACTACAGCCGCTTTGCCGACAAATATGCGCTAGATCGGCGATTAGCCCGTCAGAAATATCAATAGCGCTACTGGCAATTCCGTGTAGTTCCAAGCCTAAAGCCACGCGCGGCGTTGGCTGATCCAAACGCTGCGCTAGCCACGCCGGTTCAGTCTTAGCAAGCTTTCGCAGTCTGAGCGCGCCGGCAGCGTCCCCCAAAGTGCCGGACACATAAACGCCGTCACCGATTTGCGCGCCCGCCCGCTTGAGCGCCACGCTCGCCGTTCCTACACCCGCGTCCAATGAGCCTATCACCGTGATGGTGATGGAAAGCGGGCCAGCTGTCGTGTCGCCGCCGATCAAGGCAATATCGTGTTCGACGCTCAGCGTGTGCATTCCGCGCGTCAGTTCCCGCGCGAAATTTGCGTCAGCGCTGGGCAGCGTCAACGCCATGCTGTACCACAGCGGCTTGGCACCCATGGCGGCTAAATCACTCAAATTAACTGCCAGTGCTTTGTAACCGATCAAATAAGGTTCCGTGTTGGCAAAAAAATGCACATCGGCAACCAGCGTGTCGGTGCTCAAGGCTAGGCGTTTGCTCTTGGGCGGGGCCAAAATCGCGCAATCATCCCCTATGCCGAGCAGCACGTCGGCGCGCGGTTTGACGCGTTCGGCGATTTCACGAATTAAATTGAACTCAGACATTTGACAACCTCGGTCGCATAAATTTCGCTTGGCGTGCTGCTTGGGAGTGGCCACAATAAGACATTGTCGATGGGAATAACTATGAATCAATTGGCGCTTTCACTTGCCGTGCTCATTCTTGCAGCAAGCACGCAGCCAGCGCTTGCTGATGCGAATGACCGGGCGCTGGCAGCGTTGATTACAGCACGCACATCACGGGCGGATTTAGAGCCTGAAATCAAATTGCCCAGCGGAGAAGGCGTGCTTGATTTGCAGGGCAGAGCCCAGCATTTGACGATTGCTAAACAAAATTCAGACGGCGCTCTAGTCGCGATGTGCGTGGGATCAGTCGTTGAAGCGGACGCTTTTTTGGCGCGAACGTTGCCAAAAGCCACATTGGATCACGCCACGGATTTGGCAACGCGTCACGGGATGAGTGTGGAGGAATTCACGCGAATTACCGCGCTGATCGGCGATGGGTCTGAGTCTATGCCCACAGCACCGCAAAGTGCCAGCATCACTATACTTAATGGCGACGGGGCGGGTGAAGGCTTTAACAGCAGCGCCGCGCGCGCCAGCGAAGGTGGCAACAATGCGACCACTCTGGGAGGCCAACGGCTGAACGTGTTTAACCGAGCCGCTGAACTATGGGGCCAGTTTTTAGATAGCTCAGTGACGACGCAGATAGCGGCTAGCTTCGATGATTTAATGCCCTGTACCAGCAACGGCGGCGTTTTGGGTGGCGCAGGTACAGCCGCTCTTTATCAAAATTTTAGCAATGCCCCTTTTGCCAGCACCTTTTACCCCGCCGCACTGGCAAACAAAATTCGGCGGGCAGACGGCCATCCGGGTGCCGAAATTAATGCGCAGTTTAATTCCTTGGTTGATAGCGCCTGTTTGGGCGCAGGTTCAAGGTTTTACTATGGCCTAGACAATGCAACACCTAATAACACCATCAACCTGCTGGTAGTGGTGTTGCACGAAATTGGCCATGGTTTAGGTTCGGCGAGCTACGCCGATGAACTTACCGGCAATTTTCAAAACAATACCCCCGATATCTGGGCGCGCTTTATGTTTGATACGGCGCAGAATCGAACCTGGCTGCAAATGACTAGCGCGCAACGTGCGACTTCAGCGGTCAACAATACGCTTTATTGGGACAGCCCCAGCATGCGTGTGGCAGCGCCTGGATATTTAAATGTAGGCGCAGATGCGGTGAATCGTGTGCGTTTATACGCGCCGGCGAACTTACAGCAAGGCTCTTCGGTATCGCACTTTGACACCACTGCTGCGCCCAATTTGCTGATGGAGCCCGCAATCAACGTAGGCATTCCTTTGACGCTGGATTTAACGCGCCAGCAATTGCGCGATATTGGTTGGTATCGCGACAGCAATTTGGATGGCGTGGCGGATGCCATCTCTGATGTTCAGCCCAATGGCAACACTGTGGGCTTAGGGTCAACCACCACGATTAGCTGGGCGAACCAAGGTGGCTTTAATAAGAATGTCACGGTCGAGCTTTCACTTGATGCGGGCGTCACCTACAGCCCAATCAGCACACCCAGCCAGCCGACACAGGGTATAGTCAACACCGGCAGCACCGGAAGTTTCGCTTGGAATGTGCCTAACAATATCGCCACCACCCAAGCGCGTGTGCGGGTGCGCGAATTCGATTTCGCTGACTTGGCCGGCAGTTCTGCAGCAAATTTCACGATTGCCCCAGCCAACACCGCACCTAGCATTGCGCTTGCCCCAGCACCTACGCGCCAACAAGGTACAGCCGTCAGCAGTTCGGTCGTGGCGAGCGTTAGCGATGCGCAAACGAGCGCCGGCAGTTTGACGTTGAGCACTTTTAACATCGCATCTGGTTTAACTGTAGGCACGCCGATCAATACCAATGGCAGCGTCAGCGTTGCGATTGCCGCCAACTGTAGCGCGGCTTCTAGCAGCAGTTTTGGCCTGCGCGTAACCGACGCCGGTGGCTTAAGCGGTGAAAGCACAATCATTGTGGCGGTCATTGCCAACAGCTCGCCTTCCTTAAGCTATGCGAGTGCAAATTTGGCTTTTGGTGCCAGCTTGTCAGTCAACCCTAGCGCCGGCCCGACTGACAACGGAACGTTCGCGCTATCAATTATTAGCCCCGGCACGTATACCGGGGGTGCCTCGGTCGCCGCCTCCGGCGTGGTTAGCTTAACTACGGCTCAGCCTGCGGGGAATCACACCATCACGGTGCGTGCCGCGGACAATTGTGGCCTGGTGAACGATGTTGCGTTGCAGATAAGCGTTGGGCCACTCAACACCGCGCCCAGTTTTACCGCTGGGCCTACGATCTCGCGTACCCAAGGCGAGCAAAATACGACGCCGGTTGGCTTAGGCGTCGCAAGCGATGCACAAACCGCCGCCGGTAGTTTGGTGGTCACTCAAATTGGCGGTGGCAACGCAGGCGGCGTGAATTTGTCGAACCTGCTCAACAACGCGGGCAACATAACCGCTGCGATTGCTGCAGAGTGTTTGGCTAGTAGCGGTACGCTCCGCTTGCAAATTAGCGATGGACAACTCACAAGCATTGCCAACGTCAGCGTCAATATCATCAGCAACGCGCCGCCCGTATTGGGTAGCTATCCGGCGCAAATTTTGGCACTTGGGGCGAGTAAAAACGTGGTGCCAAGCGCGCCGCCGTGGGACACCAGCCCTATTCAAAGCGTCAATGTGCAGAGCGACCCTTCTGGATTTACCGGGAGTTTGAGCGTCGCACGTGCGACCGGCGTCGTTAGCCTGGGCAATGTCGGCCCAGCGAGTAATTTCACAGTCACATTGTTTGTTTCTGATACCTGTGGTGCCGTTGGCACGACCAACTTCACGCTAAGCATTGATCCCGACCGATTTTTGGTCGATGGCTTCGAGTGAGTGCTGCTAAGGCTTCGGTATGGGCTTGGGCTGTGGATGAAATATCTCATGACACGTCTCGCAGCGCCTTTTAAGCTCCGGCAGTCGCAAGCTCAGCACTTGGCAGTCGGCAATCTTTGCTTGCGCGCTGAACTCATCACTGGCTAAAACCAGGGCGCGGCTCATTTGTGAAAAATCACCGGGCGCATGACTGAGGCGCGGGAACACCAATTCAATATTGCGCGCTTGCGTACTCAGCGCGCTCGCCGATGCCAATACCGCGCTGCGACATCGCTCAGTTTTAAGCGCCGCCGCGATTTCACTCATTGTTTGCTTCAACGCCTTCATGGTCTTTTGCTGCGCCCGCTGGGCCTGAATGGCATTCCAGCTAAGCGGCAAAATCGCGGCACAGCTGATAATAAACACGATCAAGATCAGCCATTTACCGCGATTTTGTGTTGCTTTGGCTGCGTTTCTCATGTTTGCAAATGCGCCACCGCGCGTTCCAACAGACGCTCCGAAGCACCTCGTTCACTGACCACGACGCGCAAGTCACTGCCTAGCTCACGAATGATCATGCCTGGCCTTGCCACGGAGCGAAAATGTCCATCCCACCGATTTTTACCTCAGTTTTTTTGACTGCTGGATTCTAGGCTGACATGCAGTTCTTCCGCTGTCGAAGTTGTGTTGGCTTCCATATTATTCATCTGGCTGCATCTCTACCGTGATTTAAATGCCAGAACTGCCACATTGCTTACTCAGTGTTATAGCCAAAGACGTAGTCACCAAAGAGAAGCATTCGTTTTTCGGATATCGCGTTGAGTTGTAGCCTATAGTTTTGCCATCAGTACATTTGAATTGAAATTACATTCCCTTTGAAAAGTTTTTGGAGAAAACATATGCGTAAATTATGGATACTTTCTGTTGTTCCTCTTGCATTTGGGGGCTATTTTTTCTGGACGTCAGCAAGCGTTGGCGGTCTGACGCCCCCTAAATTCACAAGTCCGAGAGTCCTGCCGGCTGAGATTCATCAAATCCCGGCTGAAAACGGAGCTGAAGCCGCGCAGCAAACTTCCGCAACGAATTTACCACCCCCGATGCTGCGTGCAATTCAGCCTGTTTCGTTTGCCGTGCAGGAACAAAAACGCGCCGTGCAGCAAAAATATCAATGCGGCACAATTTCGAGGACGCTGCAACGTTTGGAAAAGAGGGAGCATCGAGACGAAGTAAATATAGCCCGGTTTAAAACTACCATGTCCAAAGATTGCAGCGGTTTGGATCTATCTTCCAAGTCGATCTATGAGGATTTAAAATTGTTGGCACGCACGGGCGATTTGGCCGCAATCCACCAATTCGCAACGGCGCCGCCCCTTGTTGACCCTGATCCAAAAGTTGAAAACGCCTTGATTGATGATTTTGTCGCTGAATTGCCGGCGCTATTGTCTAAAGGCGTGGCGCTGGCTGACCCCGTATCCATGCGGCTCTCGGCAGAATATTTTGTTAGCTGCAGAATCAGAATAGTGGGCGTTCCATTATTTGCACGTAATCGCAACTACCGCACTGACGGCCCAGAGGCGCTGCGTTTACTGCGCATGGCTAGGGGAATATCGGGTGAGGATAAAGACCCACGATACGCGGAATTTGAAACTCTACTGGATTCGGCGAGTAGGGGATTGCAATCTATTTCGACTTGCCCTACGACGCGCGTTTAGTTCGCGCAAGTCACTTGATTCTATGCCTTAGGCCGAGGATGAAATAGCTCACAACAGGCAACGCATCTTTTTTTCAGCTTCGGTAATTGCAAAAACACAGCAGTTTGCAATTGCTCTGGCTGCGTCCATCATACTTGCAGAAGTGCCACCGCGCGCCCCAGCAGCCGCTCCAACGCCCCACGTTCGCTTACCACAACGCGAAGGCCAGCTTCGCCCATCGCGTTGCGGGTGGCGCTGTATTTTAAGATCTTGCAAAGAGCGCTGCCTAGTTCCGCACCACTGGCTACCCTGACAGCCGCGCCATCGCCAATCATGCGGTCCGCAATTTCTTCAAAATTGTAGGTGTGTGGTCCGACAATCACTGGAACGCCCAAGCCCGCAGGCTCAAGCATATTATGGCCGCCGATCTCGCTCAAACTGCCGCCCACAAATGCCACGTCCGAGGCGGCAAAAAAATTAAGCAACTCGCCCATGCTGTCCAACACAAAACATTGTGTGCTGCGTTCTGGCGTTTGATTTTCCGAGCGCGTATTGGTGCGAAAACCAATACTGCGGCAATGCGCAGTGACCAGCTTGAAGCGTTCCGGATGGCGTGGCACGAAGATCAAAAGCGCATCTGGAAATTGTCGCAGCACCAAGGCGTGCGCCTCTAGCACCGCAGATTCTTCACCTTCGTGCGTGCTAGCGGCAACCCAGACTGGCCGATTTGCACCCCATCCAGAGCGTAGATTTAAACCAATTTCATTGATGCCAGACGGCAATTTCATATCAAATTTGATGTTGCCCACCAGCTCCAAGCGCGCTGGCTCCGCGCCTAGGCGTAAGAAGCGTTCTGCGTCAACCTTGCTTTGTGCCGCGATCCAAGCCGCAGCACGCACGCAGTGGCCGGCCAACGCTTTCGCAGGCCCGTAGCCGCGTAAACTACGCTCAGACAAACGCGCATTCGCGATCAAAATAGGGATTTTGCGCGCCGAGCAGCTCAAATACAGATTCGGCCAAATTTCAGTTTCCATCACAACCGCCAACTTTGGCTTGGTGCGATCTAAAAAACGCCGCACCGAACCCGGTAAGTCGTAGGGCAAATACACATGAAATACGCGTTTGCCTAGCACGCTTTGCACCCGCGACGAACCGGTCGGGGTAATCGTAGTCACCACCATCGGGCGCTCGGGAAAGCGCCTAATCAACGCTTCGATTAACGGCACCGCCGCGTTGAATTCCCCCACGCTCACCGCGTGCACCCAAATCGCATCCTGCATTTTTGGGCAATCAAAAAAGCCAAAGCGCTCGCGCCAACGCCAAAAATAATCCCGGTTGCGCAAACCTCTAAACGCCAAGCGGTACAGAATAATCGGCGTCACCATATACATTATGAAAGTGTACAAAACCCGCATTAGTCCAACTTTCAGCATTTGGACTCAACTAAAAAATCTTGCCGTGAAATCGCTATGGCAAATAATTTGTGGCAACCAGGAACGGCTAGAGCTATAGGCAATATCGGAAAAGTAGGTAAATAGGGGATCTTACTCAAGGGCCAAATCCCAGGGACGTAAAGCACGCAGTATAGCCAACGCAACGTGACGGTGGACGGGACGGCGCAGCTGTTCAGGTGCATTTGATGGGTGCGAAATTAGCATCAGAAAGGCACAATCGCAGCTCTTTTACGAATCCAGGAGCCAGACAATGGCGATCAAAATTGCAATCAACGGCTTTGGCCGCATCGGACGAAATATCGCGCGGGCGCTTTTTGAAAGCGGCCGCAATGGTGAGTTTGATATCGTCGCCATCAATGATTTGGGCGATGCCGAAACCAACGCGCACCTATTGCAATATGACACCGCACACGGCCGCTTTCCTTTTGATGTCACTGTTGACGCCGGTGATTTGATCGTCAAAGGCGATCGCATCAAGGTGTTTGCCGAACGCGACCCGGCGAAACTGCCTTGGGCCGCTTTGAATGTGGATGTGGTATTGGAATGCACCGGGTTATTTACCAGCAAGGCCAAAGCCGGTGCACACATCGCTGGGGGCGCGAAAAAGGTGTTGATTTCCTCCCCAGGCGGCGCTGACGTCGACGCGACAATCGTATTTGGCGTCAATCATGATGTATTAAAAGCCAGCGACACCGTGGTCTCAAACGCCTCGTGCACCACCAACTGTTTAGCGCCGCTGGCAAAAATTTTGCACGACAATATTGGTATCGTGCACGGCCTGATGACTACGATTCATGCCTATACCAACGACCAAGTGTTGACCGACGTGTTCCATACCGACTTGCGCCGTGCACGCAGCGCTACGATGAGCCAAATCCCTACCAAAACCGGAGCCGCAGCGGCGGTCGGCTTGGTGTTGCCGGAACTCAACGGCAGGTTAGACGGCTTTGCCATGCGGGTACCCACCATTAACGTATCGGTCGTCGATTTAGTGTTCGTCGCCGCACGCCCAACCACGAATGCTGAGATTGATGCGCTGGTATTGGGGGCCGCCGCAGGTTCGATGAAAGGGATTTTAGCTTCCAATAAAAAGCCGTTGGTCAGCGTGGATTTCAATCACAACCCGCATTCGTCTATCTATGACAGCACGCTCACGAAAGTAATGGGCGGCACGCTTGTAAAAGTATGTTCCTGGTACGACAACGAATGGGGATTTAGTAACCGCATGTTGGATACCGCAAAGGCGCTGATGGCGGCGAAGTAATCTGTAGTTAGCGGGAATTTCCTCGCAAAACTTCTATTAAAACAAGGGCTGCGCTAAATTATGTGTAGCCTTTTTTACTTCAAATTATGCACGTTCGTGGTGCTTGGACAGGTGTGCGTCTGCAGCATCGAATAGTTGAAATTTCTATTGCGTTGAATTGTAAGCTCTGGCTAAATCAGCAGCGTCACCCATGCCGCTAAAGGAGCGTACATGCAGTCGTTCAAGATTTTATCAGCCGCAATCGCAACCGCGATGCTCGCCGCCTGTTCTTCAGGTACCAATAGCCCTTCAGTGGCAACTACACCCCCACCCAACACCAGCGGTTCTACCGTCACCGGTGTTATTACTGCGCAGTTTGACTCTGCTTTAGGATTTCTGCCGTTCCCAAATAACCTGCTTTTTGGCGGCAGTACCGACGGCACGCTGAATCCGCCGGTAGCCAATGCTGCAAATACTGGCGACCCAGCAGTCGCACTCAGCGCACTCGACGGTTTCAGTACGAACGCGCCTTGGTCGACAACATTCTCGGCGGCCATTGATCCAGCGACCGTGGTTGCCGGTCAAACCGTGCGTTTCTTTGAGGTAACGCGGCCATCGCCAGCGAGCATTGGTGTCACAGCCATCGTACGCGAGCTGGTACCAAACGTCGATTACGTTACTGCGATCTCGCGCAGCACTGAAGTAATTGCACCGACAGCTAGTGTGCCAGTAAATCCAAATAACGGCAAAACCGGCATACGTTTAGCGGTAGTGCCGCTTAAAGTGCTTGACGCTTCCTCGCTTGGCGCCACAGGTCTCAGTCTCAAGACTTACATGGTTGTGCTGACCAAAGGTATCCGCGACTTAGCCGGCAATGACG
>JAYTAO010000295.1:0-1534 GCA_043737435.1 Rhodanobacteraceae bacterium
GCGTGGATGGTGCACTGGCGGCGGCAGAGCATCGTTTGAATCAGCTGAGCCACCAGCTGCGTTTGGGCGGCGTGAGCTATCCAGATGCGCTAGCGTCGCTGGCCATCAATGAGGCTGACTTTCGCTCAGGTTTCAGCGAAGTAGGCTTTAAAGACGCAGTACGCAATGCGCAAGAGTACATTTTGGCGGGTGATGCCTTCCAAGTGGTATTGAGCCAACGGATGAGCGTGCCCTTCACGGCCCGGCCGCTGGATGTTTATCGCGCGCTGAGGGCGATGAACCCATCACCCTATATGTACATGCTGAATTTGGGCGATACCCATATCGTCGGCGCGAGCCCGGAAATTTTGTTCCGCTGCCAAGATGGTGAAGTGACCGTGCGTCCGATCGCGGGCACGGCATTGCGCGGCACAACGCCAGAATTAGATGATGCCAATGCCGCAGCGCTATTGAGCGATCCAAAAGAGTTAGCCGAACATCTAATGTTGATTGATTTGGGCCGCAACGATGTCGGCCGTGTGGCGGTGCCGGGAACCGTGCGGGTGCCGGATCAAATGGTGATTGAGCGCTACTCGCACGTGATGCACATCGTTTCGCAGGTCGTAGGCACCTTGCAGCCCGGCTTGGATTGTTTCGATGTCTTTCGCGCCTGTTTTCCTGCCGGCACGCTGTCCGGTGCGCCGAAAATTCGCGCGGTTGAAATCATCCAAAAATTGGAGCCGGTTAAGCGCAATCTTTATGGCGGTGCGGTGGGATACATCAATTGGCGTGGCGAGTCCGATCTGGCGATTGCGATTCGCACTGCGGTCATTAAAGACGGGCGCTTGTCCGTGCAAACGGGGGCTGGCATCGTGGCAGATAGTGATCCACAAAAAGAATGGGACGAAACCATGAATAAGGGCCGTGCGGTATTCCGCGCGGTCGCGCAAGCCAGCCGAGGGCTTTGAGATGAGTGCCATCCAATCTGTGGAAAATCCGCACGGCTTTGCTTTTGCCAGCGACAATACCGCACCGGCTACGCCCGAAGCGCTGGCCGCCTACACCGAGCTAAGCGGCAGCGCACCGGCACCTTCTTATGGCAGTGACGCGATTACCGCACAGGCCATCCAGGCGCTGCGCGAATGGTTTGAAATGGAAGCCGAGATCTTTTTCGTGTTTTCTGGCACCGCTGCCAATGCATTGGCGATCGGTGCTTTGCGCGCGCCGTATGAGAGCGTATTTTGCAGTAATGAGGCGCATATAGAAAAGGACGAATCCGCCGCGCCAGAATTTTTTGCGCAGGGTCTAAAGCTGCACCTGATCGGCGATGCGCGCGGCGATAAAATTGAGCTGTCCAAAGCGCAAGAAATGCTGCGCACCAATCGCGGTATGCATTCGCCGCAGCCGCGGGTGATCAGTATCACGCAAACCACCGAGTTTGGTACTTTTTACAGCAGCGATGAACTCGGCGAAATCAGCCGCTTTGCGCGTAAAAACAAACTGCATTTGCACATGGATGGCGCGCGTTTTGCCAATGCCTTGGCGCACTCGAAAA
>JAYTAO010000296.1:0-4080 GCA_043737435.1 Rhodanobacteraceae bacterium
ACCTGTGCCACCCAAGGTAACGCTTTGAGCTGGGTGCGAATCGCAATTAGGTCTAGGCCGAAAAAGCCAGCGGATAATTCAGTCTTAATTGCGGCGCGGATTTGTTCGGCGCTCAAATGCTCGAATCGACTCTGGATTTGCAAGGTTTTTAGTGCACACAAATTGCGATTTTGGCCGGATCGCCAAATGCCAAAAAGCGTCATGCCGAGCACCGCGACTGCGGTCAGACACAGCGTAGAAAACCAAAGTCGACTTAGTTTTGCGCGCATGTCGCACCTGAGTGATTTAGACGCGAAGGAGATTGATCCTGCCCCGGTGCTACGCTGCTTAATAAAATTCTTCGGCAAAGTTCAGCAAAGCTTATGCCGATGCTGTGCGCGGCTTTCGGTACCAAACTGTGGCTGGTCATTCCGGGTGCAGTGTTGGCTTCCAATAAATATTGTGCGCCCGTGCGGGCGTCGGTCATTACGTCAATGCGCGCCCAGCCGCTCGCACCTAGCGCATTAAACGCCCGCAGCGCCAAGCTTCGCATCGCCGCTTCTGCCGCCAAACTTAGCCCTGATGGAATCAAATATTCAGTCGCGTCAGAGAGGTATTTGGCATCAAAGTCATAAAATGTTTGTTTCGGCACGATATGGATCACCGGCAGCGCCTGTGCGCCGTTGCCATCGCGACTATCTAAGATCGCGATCGTGTATTCGTCGCCTTCAATCAGCCGTTCCACCAAAATTTCCCCGCCGATTTCGCGCGCGATTTGTAGCCCTTGTTCTAGTTGCGCGAAGGAGTGCGCCAAAGTAATACCGAAGGTCGAGCCTTCTTGACTCGGCTTAATCACCATCGGAAGTCCAAAATTCTGCTGCAGGCTTGCGGCGGTATCGTCGTCGCTGACGACGCAAAATTCCGCAGTCGATAGTCCCAGCTGCTGCCAGATTTGCTTACTGCGAATTTTGTCCATACCCAGGGCTGAGGCCAGCACACCAGAACCCGTGTAGGGCACTTGCATCGCCTCCAGCGCACCCTGCAACGTGCCATCTTCGCCGCCTGGGCCATGCAAAATGATAAAAACGCGATCCACTTTTTGCGCGTGTATCGCGGCAAGCAAGTCCGGAATGCCGTCAATGCCAAAAGCATTGACGGCTAAACTTTGCAGCGCCTCAAGCACGGCAGCACCGCTCCACAAACTCACCTGCCGCTCACGCGAGCTGCCGCCCATAACCACGGCCACGCGCCCGAATTCTGCGTGCACGTGGTTAGCGCGCAAATCATTCATAGTTCACTCCTCAAATGTCCGCGTTGGGAAAGCTCAATCGCGCGTTGCCCAATATCGCCGGCACCCATCAATAACAGTAGGTCGCCATTTTTAAGCACACCTGGTAATACTTTACTTAGCTCTGCTGAACTGGCGGCAAAAACCGGCTCGACCCGGCCCCGTGCGCGCACTGCGCGCGCCAAAGCGCGTCCGTTCGCGGCTTCGATCGGGGCTTCGCCTGCCGCATAGACTTCGGTCAAAACCAGCGCGTCAGCGTGGCTGAGCGCTTCGGCAAAATCTTCCATCAAATCGCGCGTGCGGCTAAAGCGATGCGGTTGGAACGCTACAACAAGCCGACGTTCCGGCCAGCCGCCACGGGCCGCTTCGATCACCGCTTTGAGCTCACGCGGATGGTGCCCGTAGTCATCAACAAACAGTGCGCTGCCTTCGTCCAGCGCCAGTTCGCCCCGTAAATTGAAACGGCGCCCTACCCCTTTAAATTGTTTCAATGCGCGTGCAACCGCAGCGGCAGAAACACCCAGCTGCAGGCCAACCGCAGCAGCAGCACAAGCGTTTAAAACGTTATGCGCGCCGGGCAAATTCAGTGTGATCGGCAGCGATATCCGGCTATCCGGGGTAGCGCCGGGCATGTGCAAGATAAAGTGCATTTGCGCTTTGTCTTGGCGTAAATCACTGGCGCGAATATCCGCACCGGCGTTTAAGCCATAGCTCAGCACCGAGCGCGGCAAGCTCGCTGCCAATTCCGCCACAATCGGATCATCCGTGCACAGCACTGCCAGCCCGTAAAACGGCAGGTGGTGCAAGAATTCGCTAAAAGCCCGCTTGAGCGTCTCGAAACTGCCGCCATAATTTTCTAAATGGTCGGCATCAATATTGGTAACCACTGCCAGCAAAGGTTGCAACAACAGAAACGAGCCGTCGCTTTCATCGGCTTCTGCAACCAGCCATTCACCCGAGCCCAGTTTGGCGTTGGTGCCGGCGGAATTGAGTAGCCCGCCGATGACAAACGTGGGATCCAGGCCGCCTGCGGCCAACACCGACGCGGTCAAACTGGTGGTGGTAGTTTTTCCATGCGTGCCCGCGACCGCGATGCCGCGTCGAAAGCGCATTAGTTCGGCCAACATTTCCGCACGTGGCACTACCGGAATGCGTGCTGCACGGGCAGCGACAAGTTCTGGATTATTCACAGCGATGGCGCTGGAGCTGACTACGACATCACAGCCCGACACGTGCTCGGCGTGATGGCCGATAAAAACTTCCGCGCCTAAGTCACGCAGCCGTTCGACGGTGCTGGAGTTCGAACTATCCGAGCCACGCACTTGATAGCCGAGCGTCAGCAGCACTTCGGCGATGCCGCTCATACCCGCGCCACCAATGCCGACGAAATGCACACAGCGAAATGCCTGCATCGCATCGCGGCCTGGGGCAAAATGTGGATTAGTTAAACGCGTCATTGCGTCTGCCCAAGAATAATCTGGACGCAGCGTTCGGCCGCATCTGTTTTTGCGACGGCACGCGCCGCCAAGGCGCGACTGAGGCATAAATTTCGATCCGTATGCTCGGTAATTAACCGCGCCAGCCTGGCCGCATCTAAATCGCGCTGTTGCACCATGCAGGCAGCACCGGCGTCCACTAAGAACCGCGCGTTCGCAGTTTGGTGGTCATCCACGGCGTGCGGGTAGGGCACTAAAATTGCGGCCGCTCCCGCGGCCGCAAGCTCAGCTATGGTCAGTGCACCGGCTCGGCAAATCACCACGTCCGCCCAGCGATAAGCATCGGCCATATCGCTAATAAAGGGTACCAGCTGTATTTTCGTGTCGCCTTGCGGCGAAACTTGTGCCGTATCGAGCCCGGCTTGCAGATACGAACTACGCGCGGCCTCCAATAATTTAGCGCCAGCTTGATGCCGCACTAGCGGGCGCGTCGTTTCTGGCATCAGTGCCAATGCTTTTGGCAGCAACTCGTTTAACGCTTTTGCGCCTAGGCTGCCGCCTAAGCACAGCAGCCGAAGCGCGCCACTGCGATCTTGAAAACGCATTGATGGCGCTTCGATTGCGATAATGTCCGCACGGACTGGATTGCCGATGTAGTCCATACGGCGATCAGGTTTGGAGAAACTCCTTGGGAAACCGCAAAGCACACGCCGTGCAAATTTCGCCAGCACGCGGTTGGTTATTCCGGGAATCTGGTTTTGCTCATGCACATAAAGGGGTACACGCAATAGCGTAGCGGCGATGCCACCGGGCCCCGCTGCGAACCCCCCAAAACTGATCGCCGCTTGCGGGCGGATGCGACGAAAAATTTTGAGCGCTTGCATGACCGCGCGTGCCAGCATCCAGGGCGCTTTCAGTTTTTTTATCAGGCCTTTGCCGCGCAAGCCGGCCACGTTGACGGCGTTGAAATTGAGCTGCTGCGCCGGGATCAGTTTGCTCTCGAAACTGTTCGCGGAACCTAACCAACTGACGCCGACATCGCGCTTCGCCAGTGCTGCGGCGACTGCCAAGCCCGGGTATACATGCCCGCCAGTGCCGCCGGCCATAATCATGACGCTTTGCGTACTCATGATTTGTAGCCTACTGCGGCCGAACCCAGTGCTGGGTTCGGTGGGGGTGGTGCGCTTCTTACTACGCGGCTGATATTAAATAGCAATCCGAGTGCGGCGACCGACACCATCACCGAACTGCCGCCTGCGCTGATCAGCGGGAGTGTCAAACCTTTGGTCGGCAATACCCCCAAATTGACGCCGATACTCACTAGCGCCTGCAAGGAGAACCAAAGTGCAATGCCATGCGCAAGATAGCTGGCGTAAT
>JAYTAO010000297.1:0-4078 GCA_043737435.1 Rhodanobacteraceae bacterium
AACACGCGCGCCGTGCCTAGTATCAATGCCGGATCATTGAATGGCCGTAACCAAGGAGATTGAAGTAAATTTGCAAGCGTTACAGTGGACATGGCTACACCCGTTCTTTGAGTGAACATATGTTTACTGGAGTATTGAAGTAGTGTCAACCCACGGGGCCGGGGGAGCAAAGTCGTATTAACTTTGAGTAGAGCCGAAAACCGTATACGAAAAGAGTTTACCCCCATCAGTTGATGACAAGGCCATTACAGCCGCTGCTCAAGCTCTATACTCACGCAAGTAAAACTAGTTGAGAGCCCCTACTTGTCGAACGTCGCGCTAATGCCAGATTCCACGCTTTTGCTCAATCGAAATGAGCGAAAACTGCGCACCCGTTCCGCATTGCTTTCTGCCGCGCTGGAGTTGATGAGTGAGGGGCGTGGATTTGGCGCGTTAAGCCTACGTGAGATTACGGCACGCGCCGGTGTAGTGCCGGCGACTTTTTATCGCCATTTCGCCAATGTTGATGAGTTGGGATTGGCCTTGGTCGAAGAAAGCGGCTTGATGCTGCGTCGTCTGCTGCGCGATGTGCGCCGAACGGGGTTGCCACCGACCGCAATGTTGAAGACTTCGGTCAAGATCTATCGGCAGTTTATTGAAGAGCACCGCGCGCATTTCTTGTTTGTAGTTTCCGAGCGCAGCGGCGGTTCGCCGATTTTGCGAGCTGCGGTGCGGCGTGAAGAAGCGCATTTTAGCCACGAGATGGCCTTGGATTCGCGGCAAGCGGGTTTAATGCCTGGGCTGTCTAGTCAGGCGCTCGAAATGACTTGCACACTGGTGGTAGGCACAATGATGTTTGCCGCCAGCGAGCTGCTAGATTTGCCAAAAAATCAGCCAAAGCTCGAAACTGAGTGGGTAGAGCGTTTCGTGCGCCAATTGCGACTTATTTTCTTAGGCGCACGCGCTTGGCGCGAATAAACCGTTCAGGGTTTTGTCCAATAAACATCAAAGCCCAATGCGCGGCGCACTACCCTCGGCCATCGTTTCCAACTGTCGCGGCGCAATATGCTTCGCCAGCCACGTCTGTCGAATTAATGGCCGACGAAAACATCGGTGTCAATAACTGAGCAATCGTTACCGCGCCCGGCAAATTGCAGGCTACGCGTTTCCAGACAAGCTGCGCCAAGTTCCAACAGTGTTTTGCGTTGGATAGTATAGCCAGTAGCTTTCCAGCGGGTTCCGAATTTCCTCAAAATCGCCCACTAAGCTCTTCGCACCTTCGCTCGGCGCGATAGCGCGCCACAGATCGCAATTGAATGACGCATTCATTACTTGACGGAGTGAGGACGCGTTTTCAGTAATTGGAAAACTTGACCATAGACACTCTGGGAGAGTCGTCAAATTGCCGCTGCTAAAAGTAACGAATTTGCAGCATGAGCCGCTCGCGGGCATGTGGCGCAAGCGCACGGTGGTAGCACGACGCATCTTCAAAAAAGCCAGTACCCGCCGAGCCTTCAATGAGGGTGTCAAAATTTTTGCCGTACACCTTTTCCAATGCTTCCGTACTACGACGACTGCGGCCAAGTTTGAGCCGTAATGGTTTATTGCGGTGGCTGCCTTTAATCATGGTGTGGGCACCAGATTGAGCGTCAACATCGGATAAATAGAAGCTCACATAGAAGAAAGTGAACTGATCGCCGGGCAAATCAAAGTGGAAATCAACGCGTAGGCAAGCGGAATCGCAGCACCGTCGGCAAACGCGCCGTGTTGAATATCGGCGTAGCTAAAACTTCGATCAGCATAGTTTTCTTGTGTAAGCTCGGTGTGATGCGCAAATTCGGCAATCGCAGCGACGCGTTCCGGCGGCAAATCTAAACCAAACGCAACAGCATCTTTATGCAGCGCCTCAAGTGCTTGATCTATATTGGTCAGCGGAAAGATTGCGCTTTGCACAACTTGCTTACGAAATCCGCTTCTCAGGCCGAATAACTTACCCAGCAAGCGTCTGGCCCAGTAAAAGCGCCCTACGAGCCGCCATAGATGCCAAATCATGGACACTCGCGCGTCCGGCTTGTGCTGAACTGGCGTAGTAGAATTTAAACGATGTGTCAGATCCATATTTATTTATTTTGCGCAGCACTGAAAAGCGCTTCACTGAGATATTGGATAAGCAAATCCGGCAGCACCGGACTGACTACCGCAGCGACGTTCAATGCTTGATGACTAGGATTGTTCATCGACACCACTGCTGCTCGCGCCCCCGCCGCTGCCAATGATACCCGCAGTATTGCCTCATTCAATTGCGCTGGATCCTCGACAAAACTGGGATCAAACTGCGGCAAAGCTTCAGCGAGCGCGTGTTTGATGCGCAAGCCCATGCGCGCGCTACCGCCGCGTCCACCATAAACGTGATTGATGGTTTTTGGAAATGCGCGCAGCTGCATTGGCAATGCAGGATGTTCTAAATTAAAGCTAATTTGTGCTGTCTGCAGCTTGGGTAAAAACGCTAGCGCGGTCTGAGCGTCGCTACTTACTCCGACTTGCCGCACCTTTCCGGCGCGCTGTGCCGATGCCAATGCCTGGAATACCTCATCACGCAGGGCTAATTCTGGTGGCGGCGAATGCAGTAAGAATTCGTCCAAATACTCTGTGCGCAGTTCACCTAGGCTTTGTTCAAGAGATTTTTGGATTGCGCTAGCCGACCAAAAAACGCTGTGCGCTGATTGCGCGTTCGCGTTGCCAAAAAATTGCAAATGTCTCAGGCCAGCGGTGCCACCGCGAAGCAGGCGTATTGCATTGGCACGCAGTCCAGTGGCAGACGCTATGCCGTATTTGCTGGTAATTTTAACTGTGGAGCGATTACTGGCGAAAAAATCGCCGAGCAGACGCTCTGCCTGCCCGTAGCCATAAGTGCGCGCAACGTCAAACTGACTTATACCTAATCGCAGCGCATTATCCAGTGCCCTAGTTGCGCTGGCCCTGTTAGTGAAGCCTAGCATCGACGCGCAGCCTATAATCAGTTGATCGGGGCGTATGTTTGTGCTTGAGGTAATTGCCCGCGGGGGCGGAGAATTCACCGAGCTATTGTCCTTGCTAAGCAAGCTCGACTATTCCTATATCCGTGCTTAGGAAAAATACGGATCATGAGCTTCCGCGTTTGCCCCTTCTGGAACGCCCTCATTCATGCGAATTTTTAGTGCCAAACCGTCGCGTGAATCGGCTTTCTTGAGCGCTTCTTCCAATTCAATACGACCCTCTCGATAGAGCAAGAACAACGATTGATCGAAGGTTTGCATACCTTCAGACAATGATCTTTCCATCGCTTCTTTCAATTCATGAATGTTACCGCGACGGATCAAATCACGTATAAAAGGGGTATTGAGCAGCACCTCAACAGCGGGCAAGCGCCGACCATCCTTGCCAATCACCAAGCGTTGCGAAACAATGGCACGCAAATTTAGGGAAAGATTCATGAGCACGTTTTTATGCGCTGGCTCTGGAAAGAAGTTCAAAATTCGTTCCATCGTTTGATCAGCGTTATTGGAATGCAGCGTGGACAGACACAGATGCCCGGTTTCCGAGAAAGCAATTGCGCTTTCCATCGTTTCAGTGTCGCGAATTTCGCCAATCATGATCACATCGGGCGCTTCGCGCATCGCATTTTTAAGCGCTTCGGCATAGGTGTGTGTGTCGAGGCCAACTTCGCGTTGATTAACGATCGATTTCTTGTGCTTATGCAAAAACTCAATCGGATCTTCAATCGTTAAAATGTGGCCAGAGGCATTCACGTTACGATAGTCCAGCATCGCTGCCAACGAAGAACTCTTGCCGGAGCCCGTTGCGCCAACCATCAGAATTAGGCCGCGCTGCTCCATAACCAGTTCGCGCAATACCGGCGGCAATTTAAGCGCCTCAAAGCCAGGAATTTCACTTTTAATGGCGCGGATCACCATGCCAACCTCGCCGCGCTGCTTGAAAACATTAATGCGGAAACGCCCAGCGTCTTTAACCGCGATCGCCATATTGAGTTCTAAGTGCTTCTCAAAACGCGGCACATCTCCTTCGTCCATTAAGGAATAGGCAATTTTTTTCACCATGC
>JAYTAO010000298.1:0-1530 GCA_043737435.1 Rhodanobacteraceae bacterium
CAAGCGTTAACTCGGCCTCTGCACCTTCAAGATTGCCGCGCAGCATCAAAGCGCGCGCCAACATCACGCGTGCAGCAAAAAAACTTGGCTTGATTTTTACCGCATTTTTAAACGCCTGAATCGCAAAATCGGTGTTCCCGGCTTCTAAGAACGCGCGTCCAACTAAGGCTTGCGCGCGCGCATCCTGCGGGGCAACTTTTATCGCGTGCTGTGCCACGGTTTGCGCGGTTGCTAGATCGCGGCGATCCAATAACAAATGCCCGCGCCCAAGCAAGGCCGGCAGCGCATCTGGGTCGGCGCGCAGGGCGGTCAGATACAGCTCTTCTGCGCTCGCGGCATCGCCACCGATGGCGGCAAGATTGCCTAAGCTGGAATGCGCCACGCTTAAATTAGGGTCTAACATGGAAGCCGCTTTGTAGCCGCCTTTGGCGCGCGCCAAGTCGCCTTTGGCCAGATGCAGCTGGGCAAAATTCATATGCAAAATAGGGTCTTCTGGCGCTACCAGCAGCGCGCGCTCAAATAAATCTTGCGAGACTTGCGCATTGCCGGTGCGCGCATGCGCAATAGCACCCAGGTGTAAAACATCAATGTTATCGGGTGCGCTATTTAGAAGGATGTCAGCAATTTCAACCGCCTCCGCGTTGCGGCCAGCAGTCAGGTGGGTACGGAGTTCTTTCAACATTGGATCAGATTTTTAAGTTGCGGCGCAAATTTTTGGCGGATTGTAAACTTAGCGGATTGTAAACTTAGCGGATTTTGAACTTAGCGGATTTTGAACTTAAAAGTGTGCAAGCGCTGCACTGATGCGTTTCTCAATATAACTTTCTAGTTTTGCATTAAGCAAAAAGCCGCAGTGCCCGCCTGTTTCTAGAATTTCAAGCGCCATTGAATCGGGCCGCTCTAAAGTATAAAAATCACCCACGGGAATCACCGGGTCGTCAACCGAAGCAATGAGCAGCGTGGGGATTGTCAGGGCTTTTAGCCGATCAAAGCCGACACAATAGCCATCCAAATACGCATCAAAGGTTGAATATTCGGTGTGTTCTAGAATCAGCGCCTCGGTCAATTCGCGCAAATTCATGCCTTTCCAGCTGGCAAAATTAAAATGCTCAGGAAATAGCTTTTCCTTGAGCCGCAGGGACGCCGTCCATTTGCGCAAAAAATAGGCTTGATAAAACCAAGGCGCAACCTCAATCGCTTCCAGCGAACGCTTCGGCACTAAAGGCGGGCAAACTGAAAACACAAACTCAAATGCCTCCGGAATAGCGCGCGCCACCCGCAGTGCAAAATTGCCGCCCAGTGAAAAGCCGCCAATGATCGCCCGCCGGTGCGGCACCTGCGCCAAAATCGCCTGCACCGCGCCCACAACTTCATCTAAACGGCACGAATGGAACAGCTCTTTATTGAGATTGTGCGTATCCCCGTGGTCACGCAGATTAAGCCGAAACACGTCGAACCCGTCGCTATATAAATGCCCGCCGGTAGAAATCAAATAGCTTGAGCGCACGCTGCCTTCCCAGCCGTGAATCA
>JAYTAO010000299.1:0-4073 GCA_043737435.1 Rhodanobacteraceae bacterium
CCTAGCCGAGGGCAGCAGTTTGCAGAGTGATCTTGGATTTCGCAGCGGCGCGATTGACAATTTAGTGTTTGACGCTAGCGTTTTTTTCATGAATTTCAAAGACAAAATTGGCGGCGCAGGCACCCCTGCAGATCCATTGCGCAATATTGGGGAAATCCAATATCGCGGCGTCGAAGCGGCACTTAACTATGATTTTTTTGGTGGCCTCACAACCGAGGATGCAAAACTTAACGGGTTGCTCAATGTGACCTTGCTGAATGCCGAAATCACCCGCGATAGCGTGGCAGCGCGGGTTGGTAAAACCCCGCAGTACGCGCCCGATTATGTCGTGCGCGCAGGTTTAATCTATGCGCCGAAGGCAAGCCGAAAAATCGCATTGCTAGCCACCTTTGTCGATACCAGCTTTGCCGATGATTCCAACACCGCAAATCGCTTTATGCCCGCTTATCAGGTGTGGGATTTAACTAGCGAATGGCAAATTAACAACGGGCCACTGACGGCTTTGGCAGGAATCAATAACTTACTAGATGAAGATTACTTTGCACGCATTCGCAATGACGGCATTGACCCAGCGCCGGGGCGCAACTTCTATTTAGGTCTGCGCGTTGAATTCTAATACGCACGCCCGCCTGGGGGCGCACCGGCGCGCTTGAAACAAAAACGCAGCTATCGCACAGCCGCCGGCTGTGCACCACCCACCCAAAGTGCGGCAGGCACATCGCCCAGCCAATAAACCAGCTCAGCCGGATGCGCCACCGGCCACAGCGCAAAATCTGCGCGCAGCCCGGCTTTAAGCTGACCACGATCGGTTAAACCCAGTGCCTTGGCGGCGTGCGCCGTGGTGGCGCAAAGCGCTTCTTCAATGCTCAAGCCAAATAGCGTGCAAGCTTGGTGCATCGCCAAGCGCAGGCTAAATTGCGGGCTGGTGCCGGGGTTGCAATCACTGGCCACCGCCATCGCCAAACCCGCTGCGCGCAGCGCGGCAATCGGCGGCAGTTTGGTTTCTTTGAGGCAGTAAAACGCCGCCGGCAGCAATACTGCCGTGGTGCCAGCAGCATGCATCGCGGCAATACCCGCGTCATCTAGATATTCCAAGTGATCTGCAGAAAGAGCGCCAAATTCCGCCGCCAACGCGCCGCCGCCCAAATTACTCAGCTGATCCGCATGCAGCTTGACCGGCACGCCCAAATTGCGCGCCGAACTAAATAGCTTCCTAACTTCATCTGGGCTAAAAGCGATGCCTTCACAAAACGCGTCTACCGCATCGACTAGCCCTTCGGCGACCAATGCCGGCAGCCATTCGTCACATACGCTAGCGATCCAGGATGCGCGCTTGACAGCGTCGTCTTTTGCCTCCGGGGGTAGCGCATGCAGCGCCAAATAAGTGCGTTTGACCTGCAGCCCAGTGCGTTCGCCCAGCAGCGTTGCCGCTTGCAGCATGGCGCGCTCCGCCGCCACGCTCAAGCCATAGCCGCTTTTGATCTCAATGGTCGCAACACCTTCGCGCGCCAAAGCGCGTGCGCGCGGCAAGGCGCTGGCGATGAGCTGCTCCACACTGGCCGCAGCGGTTTGCCGCACGCTGCTCATAATGCCGCCCCCCGCGCGCGCAATTTCTTGATAGCTAACGCCGCGCAACCGCGCCGCGAATTCATCCGCGCGGTTGCCCGCAAACACCAAGTGCGTGTGGCAATCAATCAATGCTGGGGTCAAAAGCCTACCGCCACCGTCGAGAGGATCCGGCACGCGCAAAGCCTCGGGCAAATTTGATTGCGGGCCGAAATAGCTAATCACGCCATCACACCAAGCGAGTGCGGCGTCTTCCAGAATGTTTAGACCGGTATTGGCAGGGTCGCAGGCGCGAATATTGAGCAGTAGTTGCTTGGTCATGCGCTTGATGTTCGCCTTCGTGCGCGCTTGGGTCAATGCCAAAGCTTGCGGGTTGTGTTCCTTTGCCTTGGCGCGCAAGGTTTATCGCAAAGTCATGCGAAAAATCTGGTTTTTATATTATTTTTTTGAGACAAAAACGCAATGCACCCGTTGATTGAAAGCAATCTCAAAATTATGTTGGGAAAGCCTGTGATTGCGGGAACGCGGATCATGGTTGAATTTATCTTAGAGCAACTTGCAGCCGGAGACACAATGCAGGGTTTGCTGGAATCCCACCCCAGGCTTTCAGAGATTGGCATTCGCGCTGCGCTTAACTATTCGGCCGCAGTGCTGCGAAGTGACGTTTTCTATACGCTTGATGCGGCGTGAAGTTGCTCTGCGATGAAAACATTGATCGTGCCATTGTAATAGTTCTGCGTGATGCGGGATTTGATGTCACCTGGATCGCAGAGTTTGCGATGACACTGCAGTACTCAAAGGCTCAACGACGTAACAGATTCTAATTTTGGTGAGGGCTTTCGAAACATTAAGGTGCCACTAGCCTGATTAAACAATAGCACCACCCTATTTCACCGAATGCCCAGCTGCCCGCTCGGCAACCACCGACGCCTGCGCCTGCAATTCGGCGCGATCCAGCGTCGCCTCGGGCCAACCTTGCGCATGCTCCCGCAACAAACTAGCCAATAGCTGCGCATGCACGGCACTGTCGTTGAGCGCCGGGATATAGCGCAAGCTGGTGCCGCCCGCGTGGCGAAAATATTCGGCATTTTCGCCAGCAATTTCCTCTAGCGTTTCTAAGCAGTCAACAGCAAAGCCTGGGCAAATCACATCCAGTGTTTTCACGCCTTTTGCCGGTAGGGCTTTGATCACTTCATCAGTGTACGGGCGCAGCCATTCTTCGCGCCCGACCCGGGACTGAAAGCTAATTTGCAGCTGATCCTCAGTCAAGGCCAAGGCCTCACGCAAGCGCCGGGCGGTGCCGTAGCAATGGCAATGATACAAATCGCCGTTTTTAAAATAGCGCTTGGGAATGCCGTGAAAGCTCAACAGCAGCAAATCCGCGCGTCCGTGCGTGGCCCAATGTGTACGTACCGACTCAGCTAAGGCCGAAATGTAGTCCGGGCGCTCGAAATATTGAGATATAAAGCGAAAGTCCGGTACCCAGCGATGCCCCTGCAACGCGTTACTAACGCCATCAAACACCGATCCTGTGGTTGAGCCGGAATACTGCGGGTACAAAGGTAGCACCAGCAAACGCTTGGCGCCCGCCGCCATCAGTGTCTGCAAGCCGGTTTCGATGGCGGGCTCGCCGTAACTCATCGCCATTTGCACGATGAATTTGCCTGGGCCTTGGTCTAGCTCGCGTTGAATGCCTTGAGTCAGCGCCACACTCAGCTGCATCAATGGCGATCCCGCTTGCGTCCAAACCTTGCGATAGTTAGCCGCCGAACGAAATCCACGGATCGGCAAAATGACGAAGTTCAGCAAACACCACCACAGCACCCGCGGCAGTTCAATCACCCGTGGATCCATCAGAAACTGGCGCAAATAGCGCCGCACCGCAGGTGCAGTCGGCGCGCTGGGGGTGCCCAAATTAACGACGAGCACGCCGACGCTATCAGTTTGGGCATGACGAGTAGCGGGTAATCCGTGATAGCGCATGGGTGTAATGTTTTATTTAAAAATTGCATTGTGCCGGGTGCGAGCTAAAAATGCGGTGAGCATGCGCGTAGGGTGCGTAAAACTTTCGCCGCATGCCGCGCTGAAGTTTTGCCGCGTCTTTAAGGCATGAAACTTGTTGTAAATTGTCGCTTTGCATTGCGTTTGAGACTTACAAAAACAAGGGTTTAGATGGTTTTCGCGTTCGATCCGGCCACGCTGCGTTGGTGTATCACCTAGTCGCTTGGCTGATGATGCTAGCGACGGCTGGCGGGCTTTGTGTTCGGCAAATCATGCAAGTTGTGCGGGATCGGCCTTTTCACCTTACTGGAGGAAGGCAAGGTTCGACCACCTTAGCGGGCACGGTCAGCATTGGCGTAACGCAATCCAGTGCCAATAAAAGTTTTGAGGCGCAATTACGGCGCGCCGACGCGGCGCTGTATCGCACCAAACTGGAAGGACGCGATCGCTGGGTGCTGGCCTGAGTTTTTAGCTCAACGCCTGTTCGAGCGAGTCCAAAAATGCCT
>JAYTAO010000300.1:0-1530 GCA_043737435.1 Rhodanobacteraceae bacterium
CGGCGCGCTCATGCTGCGATTGGTGCTGCGCTCAAAGGAAGCATTGGATCGGTTGCGTAAGCGGCTACCAGCGCTGTTAGAGCTAATGCCCCGTTTGCAAGTGGTGAGCGTCAATTTACAGCCCGAGCCCAAAGCTATTTTGGAAGGCGTTGAAGAACTAGTGCTAACCGAATGCGTGGCGTTGCCCATGTTAATCAATGACTTAACACTCTATTTGCGACCGAAAAGTTTTTTCCAAACCAACTCGGTCATGGCGGCTGCGCTGTATCAGCGCGCCACAATTTGGCTGCGGGCAATGGAGCCGGTGAGCGTGCTTGATTTGTTTTGCGGCGTCGGTGGCTTTGCTGTGCACGCCGCGCGCGCGCTGCCGGAGGCGCAGGTGTCGGGCGTGGAATTCTCCGGCGAAGCGATACTCGCTGCGCGCGAAAGCGCCGTAGTGGCCGGGCTAGCTAACACACAATTTTATTCCGGAGATGCGCTAGCAATTGCCCGGAACTTGCCTAGCGCCGCGTGCATAATCGTTAATCCACCGCGCCGTGGCTTAGGTCTAGCACTGTGCGAATTTTTAGAGCAAAGCGCTGCTGCCGATGTGATCTATTCCAGCTGCAATATTGAAACATTGGCCGCTGATTTGCTTTGTTTACCCAGTTTTCAGCCGCAAGTAGCGCAGGTGCTTGATATGTTTGCGCATACGCCACATTTTGAAGTTATTGTTTGGCTTAAGCGTTCTGGCTAGCACTTAATTTTAGTCGGTCACGTAATTTGGAAAACACTTTATGCTACTCAATTCCTTATCGTGTAGTAAGGAGCCTCACTTGAGCAAAGTTATGTTGAACGCAAACATCACTTCTAGAGGCAAATCACAATCCCCGTGGAAAAACGCCGAGTGCTCAAACTCAGCGCGGGCGACAAGATTGGTTTTGAAGAAAACGCAGCCCGATAAATTCTCATTTAAGTCCGCGCTGGGCGAGAAGAGCAATGCAAAGGTTGGCTGGCTAAAATCGCACGGCTAGCTTAAATCGCGCCAACTAATTCCGCAAAACGATAAAAAAATTCTAGCCACTAACCCGCCGCATACTCACGGCCTCAGACAAATGTACCGACACAATTTGCTCAGTGCCAGCCAAATCGGCGATGGTGCGCGCTAGTTTTAAAATGCGGTGGTAAGCGCGTGCGGAAAGCCCGCATTTTTCTACAAGACGGTCAAGCAAGCTGTGATCGCGCACGCTCAGCGCGCAAAAACGCGTGACTTCGCTGGCGTTGAGTTGGCTGTTGGGCTTGCCTGCACGCGCCACTGCAACCGCACGTGCGGCGATCACGCGATTGCGCACGGTTTCGGTGTCCTCTGGCATCGGGCCCTCGTCCGCGCGCAGCTCGGCCTGCGGTACGCGCGGCACTTCTAGATGAATGTCGATGCGATCCAATAGCGGCCCGGAAACGCGGCCGCGGTATCGGCGAATTTGCTCGGGGCTGCATTGGCAGCGCGCGGAAGGATCGCCAGCGTAGCCACAGGGGCAGGGGTTCATCGCG
>JAYTAO010000301.1:0-1527 GCA_043737435.1 Rhodanobacteraceae bacterium
TCTGGCGGAGAAAGAGGGATTCGAACCCTCGGTACGGGATTACCGTACACACACTTTCCAGGCGTGCGCCTTAAACCGCTCGGCCATCTCTCCGTTTCCACGCCGCCTACGCGCCGGGTCGCCAACTATAGCCCTACATTGGGTGTGACACAACCCGTGCTTCCATTCATACCACCGCTGTTTATATTTGCATTGCTGGTTTATCCATCTGCCTCAAGTTGGTACGCTTGCCGTCTAAATCTATCGGCAGCAAACTTTTGACCAAAAGCCTCGCGCTCATTGTTGACGACGAACCTGCACTGTTAGACACCATGACCCTAACGCTAATTCGCATGGGGCTTGCCGTGGAAACCGCTATGACCTTGGCGGAAGCGAAAATAAAGCTGACCCGGCAGAGATTTGATTTGTGTTTTACCGATATGCGTTTGCCTGATGGTTCTGGCTTAGAATTAGTTACTCATATGAGCAAGGAATTTCCGGACACGCCGGTGGCAATGATTACCGCTTACGGTAATCAAGAAGCTGCCGTCAACGCGCTTAAGGCTGGCGCTTTTGATTTCGTCAGCAAACCGGTAGATTTGAGTCAAATTCGTTCATTGGTCGCAAGCGCGCTAAAATTGCGTGAAACGCGGCCGGCGCCTGTGGCAGTCACACGTAGCCCAGAAAAGTCGGAGTTTGCTCAAGCAGACCTAAAAGCTGACCAAAAATTGCCGCAACTACTCGGTGAATCCGACGCCATTCTAGAAGTGCGTAATAAAATTACCAAACTTGCGCGTAGCCAGGCGCCCGTGCACATAGCCGGGGAATCGGGTGTAGGCAAAGAATTAGCGGCACACGCTATTCATGACAGTGGTCCGCGGGCTGGCGGCCCGTTTATTCCAGTGAACTGCGGGGCAATTCCTTCAGAGCTCATGGAAAGCGAGTTTTTTGGCCATAAAAAAGGCAGTTTTACCGGTGCGACGGCGGACAAGGATGGCCTCTTCAAGGCCGCCAGTGGTGGCACGCTGTTTTTAGACGAAGTTGCGGAATTGCCAATGCATATGCAAGTGAAGCTGCTGCGCGTTTTGCAGGAAAAATCGGTACGGCCGATTGGTGCCACCAATGAAGTGTCTGTCGATGTGCGGTTGTTGAGCGCAACGCACAAAGATTTATCAAAATTGGTAGACGCCGGCCAGTTTCGGCAGGATTTGTACTACCGCATCAACGTAATTGAATTGAAAATCCCGGCGCTTCGCGAACGTGGACGCGATGTGGCACTTTTGGCTGAGCACTTTCTGACGCGTCTTGCAAACGAGTGGACGATCACCAAGCCAACCTTGTCCGCCTATGCAAAAGAAGAACTCAGTCGCTATGATTTTCCTGGCAATGTGCGCGAGCTACAAAACGTGCTTGAGCGTGCTGTCGCTTTAAGTGAGAACGATACAATTGAAGCGCACGATTTGCAGCTGCGTCCTAGAACCGGCATGCAGCCGAGCGTCCCGCCCAATGCCGAAGCTGCAATAAGATTAAAGAATAGCCTTGGGTTAA
>JAYTAO010000302.1:0-1527 GCA_043737435.1 Rhodanobacteraceae bacterium
TTGCGGGGCCGATTGCTGATTCGGCTTTGGCTCTACCCAGAGAACTCGGATCGGTACCGTTTGCATCAACCGAGTACACAGGAACTCCATCTATAGTAATTTGTTGCGGCGGATTGATTGCCGTTGCAGGACGGAAAAATTGGCATGCCGAGACTGCGATTAGTGCAAAAACCAATTTAATACAATTTATTTCTAACTCCTCAATAAAGTCGCTATTTTTTTAAACACACAAAACTACATTTTCAAGGTTTTTTCCCCTTCAAAATTCCAATACCGCTCCAAAACCCTGTAGGCCAAGAATTTGTCGCAAATCCTCTCGCAACTGCATCTCTGATCGCCTGTAGATTTACAAATTGCGCGGGGGAAGTTTGATTTCGCCTGATTCGCTCCTCCCGTCCACCCGCATCGCACCAGCCACGTAATCCACAATATGCAATTGCTTCTAAAGCCGTGTCAGAACAATCCAGACCATAGTCACACGCAGCTAATTCCATAGCTAATGCCATATCGACACCGCTAACCGAGCCACTAGCGCCAGGAATCTCCCATTGCACCTTTCCGTCTCGAGACATAAAATACCCACCTAAATTTTGAAGTGCCACAGGATCCTTTGATAAGACCAGCTCGCGAACTTCTTGCAACTGTGCGATAGCTGCCGCATCTAGCTTAATTCCTGGCGTATTCAAACGCCGCGCGCGCGCGCGAACATCACCCATTTCTGCAGCTCGATTCCAAAGCGGATAGGCGTCGTTTTCTAGCGCTTTAACAGGTACATTTGTGCAGCGCACGATAAGCTCAGTCAACGCAGTCACACGTTGAGGAGGGGTTTCCGCAGACCGCATTCGCGCCTTGGCATTTTCCAGCATTGCCCCATGAACAGTTTGGCAAAGACTCGTGATTTCAGCCATGAAATATAGCGCCTCTGAATTGGTAGTCGCGACTTTTTCCAATTCAAGATAGAGCGCCCCTAAATTTTTAGCATTGTTATACCGTTGGTACACAGATCTTCTCTCTTCGCCTAGGATCGGAACGGCGGCACTAATCGAAGTTGTTTGCGCGCTAATTGGTGGATTATTTAAGATCCTATCTGCGGATGGGCTTTCATGTTTTGCGTCAGTCATAGTCTGCGCATTTTTTCGCTCTAAGGACATTGGCTCATCAATATTGGGACGAGAAAGAAGTACGAATAGTGTCCCAACGAGCAATAACACCACACCACTAATTTTTAACTTAATATTCATATAATTTTACTTTACTGGAAACATCACAACAAAACTAAACTGCCAACAAGAAACTAAAGGTAAGTCAATCACGACGTTTTAAGCTAAGCGCAGTGTCGAATGCATTTGAAATTACTCATTACGTCGTTCCTCGACGAATATCGTACTCCGTAACCCCACGTCAACACCCGGTATGTCAAACCACTCCGGTTTCGCTACGCTTGCCACCTTGTCGGCATAACGCGCAGCAGCCCGCCGATGCATGGTTTCTACCGCAAACCCAAAATCCTTTGCCTCAGCTTTCAGG
>JAYTAO010000303.1:0-4054 GCA_043737435.1 Rhodanobacteraceae bacterium
GCAACGCAAAGTAAAGCAGAAGGTCAAAAACATCATTTGTCGCCGATCATTTCTGAAAATAAGTAAACTAATTAGGAACAAAACAATGAACCAATACAACGAAATTCACGAGCAAGGCGCGGTGCCGATCAAGTTATGGACTAAGGGCGTGCCGATAGACGATAAAGCCCGCGATCAGCTGCAAAATATTGCGCGCCTAGCCATCGTGTATCCGCACGTTGCGGTCATGCCCGATGTGCACTTAGGCATAGGTGCGACCATCGGCTCGGTCGTGCCTACACGGCACGCGATTATTCCGGCAGCGGTTGGCGTGGATTTGGGCTGCGGCATGATGGCGGCGAAGCTTAATATCAACGCGAATCATTTGCCTGATGGCATGGCGAAAATCCGTAGCGCGTTTGAAGCAGCGGTGCCGCACGGGCGCAGCAGCGGCAAGCATGACCGTGGTTCTTGGCACGACGTGCCGGAAGCATCGGAAGCGGCTTGGGCCGAGCTAAAAGGCGAGTTCGAGCAGATCAGCGATAAGCATCGCGTGCTGCGGCGTGCAAATCACCGTGTGCATTTGGGCACCTTGGGCACGGGAAATCATTTTGTCGAGCTGTGTTTGGACGAAAATCAGGACGTGTGGGTGATGCTGCATTCGGGTTCGCGCGGCGTTGGCAATGCGATTGGCAGCTATTTTATTGAGTTGGCAAAAAACGATATGCAGGCCCATATTGCCAACTTGCCGCATCGGGATTTAGCCTATTTTTCCGAAGGCAGCCCGCACTTTAATGACTACGTACAAGCCGTCGATTGGGCGCAGCGATATGCCGCACGTAATCGTCAGCTGATGATGGCAAACACCTTAACCGCGTTGCGCAGACACGTCGGCAAACGCTTTCAAATCGTTGATGAGGCAGTGAATTGCCACCACAACTACGTGCAGCGCGAGCAGCATTTTGGCGAGTCGCTATTCATTACGCGCAAAGGCGCAGTCAGCGCGCAGAAGGGCCAAATGGGCATTATTCCTGGCTCCATGGGTGCGAAAAGCTTTATTGTGCGGGGTTTAGGCAACCAAGAGAGCTTTTGCTCGTGCTCGCACGGGGCAGGGCGAGTGATGAGCCGCACCGAGGCAAAAAAGCGCATCACATTGAAAGAGCACCGGGAAGCTACCGCCGGCGTAGAATGCCGTAAAGATGCCGAGGTGATTGACGAAAGCCCAGCCGCTTATAAGTCGATTGAAGATGTGATGGCAGCGCAGAGTGATCTGGTCGAAATTATGTTTACGCTCAAGCAAATTGTTTGTGTGAAAGGTTAAGTGGGTGGCAGCGTTTCCGCGCTGCCGCTCCAGTGGTGCTTTTGCTGAAGCTCAAGTGCGTTCCAAATAAAAGCTGCCGCCGCCGAAGCCATGACCTTCGGGCAGATTCAGCGCGTTAATGATGTGCTGGGGATAGCGCTGGAAAGCATAGTAATTGCCAAACAATACCTTGAAGCCGCTCGAAAACACGAGCAGCGCCTGCAGTAGGTATTGTTCATTCCAACTTCTGTTTTCATCAATAACCCACGCTTTCAGATAGTCGTGAGGAAGGAAAATGTCGTGGATATGGATCCGAACACCCCGCTGAAGCTGTGGCAGCACCTGAAGGTACAAATAATTGACGTCGCTGCCGGTTTTGCACACGTGTGAGCTATCAATGAAAAGCAAGTCTCCCGCCTTGAGGGAGGCGAAAAATTTGATCGGGATGTCCTGGACCTTTTTTTGGATAAGTTCAAAGCCCATTTCTGCCCGATGCAAAAACGGCCTTGGAAAAGGTTCGATACATTGGATCGTTGTGTGCTGTGCCAAGAAACGTCGCTTGACGTCGCTGATTAACAAGCTCGAGTAGCCCGAACCGACCTCAACAACACGCGCTGGCTGCCACAACCGCAGAAAACAGAATAGTGCCCTAGCGTCCAGCCAGCTGAATTGGCTGTTTTGCGTGTAGAAAAAATCTAATTCCGCGTCGTCTTTGCCGCGCTCTGGGTAGTCGTAGCCCGGCATAAATCGAGCCAGTCCGTGTTCGATGAGTTCTAGATGACTTGCATCGTTGAAGTCAATGCCAGGTGTTGGGGGGTTTGCCGGGTAGATTTGATCTAGCCTTCCCGCTAGTTCAGTCGGATCAACGATGGGTGAGTAAAAGTGGCCGTTGGGGTGTGCGGTGCGGAGCAAAAGGGCGCGGGATCTCTGAAATAGTCGGACCATGTTGCGGAAAAAATTCATAGATAGGGAGTACAAGCTTGGTAATCAATCAGGATGTGTTACGGCCCAAGCGCAGATGCAAAAAGCATAGTTTTAGCAACATAAGATAGATCTGTATTAATAACTAAGCCAAAAACGCTTTAACAAAGTCCGAATTCGGAGCCGATTGAATCTGACTCGGTGAATCAAACTGCTCAATTTTGCCATTGTGCAAAATGGCGACGTGATCGGCGAGCGCGAACGCTTCTTCTTGGTCATGGGTGACGAAAATGGTGGTGATGCCTAAACGCTCGTGGATCGCGCGCAATGCCAAACGTAGTTCGCGCCGTACTTTTGCATCGAGCGCGCCGAAAGGTTCGTCAAGCAGCAGGATTTTTGGGTCACGTGCCAGAGCGCGCGCCAGCGCTACACGTTGGCGCTGGCCACCGCTGAGTTGATTCGGGTAGCGTGATCCCAAACCCGGTAGCTGCACCAGCTCTAACAGTTCAGTCACGCGTTGATCTATCAAATGGGTTTCTGGTCGGCGACTCCCCGGCAACATATTCAAGCCAAAAGCGATGTTTTTAGCGACCGTCATGTGGCGAAACAGCGCGTAGTTTTGAAATACAAAACCGATGCCGCGATCCTGCACTGGCTTATTGCTGACGTCAATATCAGAAAAATAGACCCGCCCAGCGTCGGCGTATTCCAAGCCCGCAATCACACGTAGCAAGGTGGTTTTGCCCGAGCCAGACGGCCCGAGCAGGGCGACAAAATCGCCGTCGTTGATCTTTAAGGAAACCGCATCCAGGGCTACATGCGCTTGGAATGTTTTGCCAATTTCGCGAACTTCTATACTCATGGATTGTTATTTGCCTTTAGTTCGTTCCCATGCCGCCATTCCAGCAGGGATTTCAGCACCAAGGTGATGAGGGCAAGCCCCGCTAGAAGCGATGCGACAGCGAACGCCGCGACGAAATTGTAGTCGTTGTAAAGCACCTCTACGTGCAACGGCAGGGTATTAGTTTCCCCGCGGATGTGGCCAGAAACTACCGATACCGCACCAAATTCGCCCATGGCCCGCGCCAGTGAAAGCAGCACGCCATAAAGCAAGGCCCAGCGGATATCCGGAAGCGTGACGTGCCAAAACGTTTGCCAACCGCTTGCGCCTAAGGAAAGTGCCGCCTCTTCTGCCGCGCGCCCTTGCGCTTGCATCAGCGGAATAATTTGCCGCGCAACGAATGGCAGGGTGACAAATACCGTTGCCAACACGATGCCAGGGACGGCGAAAATAATCTCGATATCATGCGCCTGTAGCCAAGCGCCAAACCAGCCTTGGGCACCGAAAAGCAGCACGAACACCAAGCCTGAAACCACCGGTGAAACTGAAAACGGAATTTCAATAAATGCGATCAGCCAGTCTTTACCGCGAAAATCATGCTTGGTAATCAGCCAAGCTGCTGCGATACCAAAAACCATATTGACCGGCACGGCAATCGCGGCGACCAAAAGGGTCAGGCGTATCGCCGCTTTGGCATCGGTATCGGTAATCGCCACGTAGTAAGCCGCCCAACCTTGTTGAGCGGCCTCGTAAAGCACCACGATTAGGGGCAACAACACCACGACGAATACGAACGCTAGCGCGATTAGCACGAGCGCCGCGTTCAACGCGATTTTTGCTTTGGAGTGCGGGTGGTGGTTTGTGCTTATGGTTGTTGCTTGAGTCATGGTTGATAAATCCGATTGGAACTTGTGGCGCACAACGACCGCTGCGGCGACTTTGCTTTATGAGGCTGCGGCGACATCGCTTGATGAAAAAGTCACTCCCCCATCCTCCGACGTCGACGACCTTGA
>JAYTAO010000304.1:0-4054 GCA_043737435.1 Rhodanobacteraceae bacterium
CTAAACGAGGAAAAGCCGGTGCCAAAATCGTCCAGCGCAAATCGTGCGCCGAGTTTGCGCAGCGTTTGAATGGCGCGGCGTGCCGAATGCAGGCTGCCGATTTCGCGGGTTTCGGTAACTTCAAAGATCAGTCGCGCGCCTACACCCGGATGCGCACGGATCATTTCGTCCATCGCTTTAATCGACTCGGGATCTTGTAAGGTAACGTTCGATAAATTCACCGTGAGGCTCAAGCGCGCCGAGTTGCCATCCAATGCCGGTGCGGTCAGTAATTTCACCGCTTGGGTTAACACCCACAAATCAATCTTATTCATCAGCCCAACGCGTTCCGCTAACGGCACGAATACGCTCGGGCTGACCCATTGACCGTCGCGATTGACCATGCGAATCAGCAACTCATAAATCTGCTCGCCTTTATCTTTAGGGTTAACGCGAAAACCCTGCACCGCACGCAATTCCGACTCGCCACTGATGCCGCCCATGCCCATAATGGGTTGCGCGAGCAACACGAAACGCTGTTCGTGCAGCGCATCGCGAATACGGATCGACCAGCCCGCATCCAGCTCGCGGGCGATCCGCGCATCCGCATCGGACACATAAATTTGGGTTTGATCGCAGCCCCGGCGTTTGCCTAGCGTGCAGGCTACCCGCGCGTGTTCCAGCGTGTATTCCGCACTTGGCGTGTCTTTGCTGATGATCGCGACCCCTACCGTACCGGTCAGCGTGACTTGCACGCCAGCGCGCGAGTAGCCGACTTGATGCACCAGCTCGCGAAAGCCATCGGCAATAGTGAATAGGTTTTCCAGCTGCACGCCAGTCAATAGCATGGCGAAGCGATCGTCTTCCAAGCGCGCCACCACATCACCATCGCGCAAGCGTTCTTTTAAACGCTGGCCCACTTCCACCAGCAGCCTTTGTGCCGAATTTTCACCCAGATGCTCCTGGCAGATCGCGAACCGGTCGATATCGACGTGCAACACCGCGCTGTAGCCGCCGCGTTCCCGGCGCATATCGATCTCTTGCGCCAGCGCCTGACTCAACTGGCGACGGTTTGCCAGCCCTGTGAGCGCATCGTGATTGAGCTCCCAACGCAGGCGCTCGGCGCTTTTGCGCTCGGAAATATTATGGAATACCACCACCGAACCCTGGCGCTTATTTTGAATCGCCAGCGGCACCACCGAACATTCCACCGGCACTGCCTCGCCCGCGCGGGTCCAAAAAACCGTCTCATAGCCGCTCAGCTTGCCGCCTGAGGCGTAGGCTTTGCTGATCGGTGAATTCAGCTCACTCAATGTCGAGCCATCTTCGGCGGCAAAATGGAACATCAAATGCGCGCGCTTGCCGATTAATTCGTCCTCACCCACGAAGCCCAGCAGTTTTAATGCCGCCGGGTTGGCGAAGCTGACGATGCCATCATCGTCGACGCCATAGACGCCATCACCCACTGAATTTAATACGCCGTCCAAGCGCAGCCTTTCGGTTTCAATGCGCTTTTGCACATCAATGGAACGCCCCAATGCTTTGATGCGCGCCAAGGATAAATCCAGCACCTCGTTTTTAAACATGCACTCAACCGCACCGGCATCCAAACATTTTTTAATGATGGTGTCTTTGTAAGTGCCGGTGATCAGCGCGACCGGGATATTGGCGGTGCGTGGCTCGGCTTTCAGTTGGGTTACGAGTTGATCCCCAGTACCATCGGGCAGAAAATAATCAACGATAATCAAATCAAACTTGCCGGTATTCGCTTTCGCTAAGCCTTCGGCGATTGAGGCGGCAACATCAACTTCAAAGCCTTGCCCAAGCAGCATTTGTTTATAAGCAAAACGCACGCTTTGGGAGTCATCAATAAACAGTAAATTCAGCGGCTTGGCATTCGGCAATGCCGCCGCCGGGCGCGGGATAAGATGGTTTCTATTTAATTCGAGCGACTGCGCCTCCCCCGTTGCGGCTAGCTTTTGCCGCAACTCTGCGGGCGCGTCGCGATCTATCGGTGCGACTTCAGAGCTGGGCAATAAGGTTTTCAGCGCCGAAGGAATACGACCAAAATTCGCCCACAACAGCGTTTGCGCTAAACGTCGATCGCTAAGCCACTGAGTTAGCTGCGGCGTCTTTTCGTTCGCCATCAGCAGCACCGGAATATTTTTCCCCGCGCCTACTTTCAAAAAACTTAACAGCGCCTCAAATTCCGCGCTATTGCGCTGTGGCGAGCCCAGAATAATTGCTGCCACCTCGTGCGAATCGATATGTGCCGCCGCCTCGCCGTAGTTGCCAATGGACGCCTGTGGAACCACCCCGGTCGCGCCCAAAGTGCGCTGCACCAAATGGCTCAGCGTCGCCGAGCGCTCCACTATAATGATTCCCTCAGACATAGGATTTAAACTTCTGCGTCGATGTAATCCGGCAAGTGTAGCTTGCCAAACAAAGCCTCGCCTATGTCATCGGTGCGAATTGCGACGCAATCAATCAAGACTTCCGCGAAAGATTGACTCGAAGCAGCCTTGCGTTTGCTTTCAGAAAAAAATCGGGCTTCAGGATTGCCTGCCATTTTTTTGATGTGCTCAACCCGGCGGAAACGTAGCGCCGACCCATCCTGGTTAATCGCAACCCTACGCACCGGCTCAAAGCCCCCTGCCCCCAGCACAAGCCAGCCGGAGTCGCGATTGATATCGCACTTATATTTTTTCGACGTGCTCTTAGGGTAAGCCATCCACGGCACGGAATCGCCAGTGCAGGCCTACACCAAGATCGCACTGTCCGCGTTGAGCTCGCTTTGGGTGATCACAAAAGCAATCGCAAATTTGCAGGTTCTGGCAACTCCGCGTTGGACAGTAACGCCGTCAAGCGCGGCCAGCTCGGGCTCGAAGGAATCAGGCGCATTGAGCACGTGGATCGTGGATAGCTTGCTTAGATTTAGTTTTTTAAAGAGTGGGGATATGTACTCTCACGCAGCTTGGGCGTAACCAGATTTGACGCTCATTCCACAGCTAAAGCTTATTTAAACTACGACAGTTGCAAAAGCAATTCTTTCCCGCAGGCCTCGGCGTATTTCCTCAGCGTCGCCAGTGACGCAGAGTGCTTGCCGGTCGCGAGCGAGCGCTCGAGTCGAGCAACTGATGGTGGCTGAGTTCCCATTCGCTAGGCAACTTGAGCTTGAGTGAGCCCGGCAGAGTACCTAGCCTTTAGCAGCAAATCGAGCAGCGCGCCTTCGCCATTTTCGACGAGTTCCACCTCTTTTTGCACACCAGGCCGAAGCATCAGCTCCGCGACAATTTGATCATCAGTTTTCATACTTAGCCTTTTCCATACGACTTCGAGCAATGTCGATTTGTTGAGTTTGCTTTGGGTAGTCACAATCCATCTGCGTGGTTAAAGTTACAACTTAGCTACGATTCTTGGACGCAATTACCGCCCGTCGGACCATTTCTATCTCTGCCTCATCTCCAACAAATCCGTCGAAACGACGCTTCTCAACGTTTAATCTACGTCGGCAGGGCTGAGTCAACGCGACGATGGAAAGGTCATTGCCCGCGATATTCGCATTTGAGATAAGTCCACCATCTTCGCCATCAATATCGACGTTTTTAATGATGAAGTTAATCTGAAGTATGTGGTGGCTTTCTTAGGCCAGACTCGATTTCTTATAGGATTACGAACATGAAAACATCCGCTCCAAATCCAGACTCAACTTCAAACCAATCCGCCTCTGATCTAATCACCAAAAAAATCGTCGAACTCGGCGATTGGCGTGGCGAAACTTTGGCGCGTATGCGTCAGCTGGTAGCGGAGGCTGACCCCGAGATGATTGAAGAATGGAAGTGGATGGGCACACCGGTGTTTTCGCACGATGGCATTATTTGTACCGGCGAAACATATAAGAAAGTTGTGAAGCTAACGTTTGCCAAGGGTGCGTCGCTGGCGGATCCGGAGCATTTGTTTAACTCGAGTTTGGATGGCAATACCCGCCGTGCGATTGATATTGCGGAAGGTCAAGTCGTGGACGCGGCGGCTTTCAAAGCGCTGATTTGTGCGGCGGCTGAGTTCAATCAGTCCA
>JAYTAO010000305.1:0-4053 GCA_043737435.1 Rhodanobacteraceae bacterium
TTTGGCGTCAAACCAGAGGTGTTTGTGGCCACCGCTAATTCCTTTTCGGTGTCGCAAAAACTAAAACAAAACGAAGCGATATTGCCTCGCTATGAAATCGGCGGCACTCCTGAATTTATCGTTGCTGGCAAATATCGGGTATCAGTTTTAGCTGGCAAGCCGCAGGAGCGCACGTTAGCCGTAGTTGATTATTTGGTGCAGAAAGAATTAATTGAGCGTGCTGCCACCAAAAAATGATTTCTGATAGCGAAATAGAAGTAAAAGTTACTGAACGCCGCATTGCAAGTTTCTTGCGGCGCGCGCAAGCTGGCCGCGAATTTTCCAGTGCTAAACTTGCGATTCTTGTCGCGGTATTTATCGCCGCTGTGATCGGCGTGATAATGCTGCTGTTGCATTAGCTGAGAGGCTAAATTCGGTCACCGCTTTTATAAGCCTGCGTGGCGGTCTCATTACGATAAAACGTGTAAGCTAACGTCAGGACAGTTATATTTTTTGGCATCGCGGAATCAACAATAAATCGTACCGGCATGCGGCGAGATTCGCCGGGTTTCAACATTTGCTCAGTGAAACAAAAGCACTCGGTTTTATTGAAATAAATTGACGCTTCATTCGGCGCGACACTTGGCACTGCATTACCGACAATGGCCTCATTGGTGTTGTTTGTCGCGACAAAATAAGCGGTGGCAAGCTCCCCAGGATGCACATCTAGTTTCGAAAGCTCTGGTTTGAAGTGCCAAGACAAGCCGGAATTGACCGCTGTCAAAAACTCGATCTGCACTGATCTGGAGCGATCAACGGCAGCAGCTGTGGCAGCGTTCATTCGTCCAGTCTTGCCATTTGCCCCAGTAATTTCGCAATAAATCGAGTAAAGCGGAATCATCGCGAAGCAAAAGCCAAACGCCGCCGCACACATAATCAGAGTTTTTTTGACAATTTGCCGGTGATCCGGTTGCGCTTTCACCGATGCTAACGAGTTTGCATGCGTCGCCACTTCAGTCATGTCACTCATACTCAAATAATACCCATCGCGTTTAAAATGGATCCGACAAATACCAATACCGCAATCACGCCTAACACTGCGGCTGTGCGCCGCGCGGAAGCGCGACGCATAGCTAAGGTTGAACTAGTTCCAGATATATCGACCACTCGGTTAATGTCCAACGTCGCTGTGGGCCAACATCCAAGGTTCAATTTTGGGCGGGGTCTCAAAACTGTGGTACGGCGGGGGTGATGCCAGCGTCCATTCAAGTCCGCGAGCGCCTTCCCAAACCTGATTCGTTGCCTTTTCGCGTTTACGGCCATAAGCGCAGTCCCAAACGACATAGACAAACAACAATTGGCTGATGCCAAAAGCAAATGCGCCAACAGAACTAATCATATTGAAGTCGGCAAACATCACGTTGTAATCCGGAATTCGGCGCGGCATACCCGCTAGACCTAAGAAGTGTTGCGGGAAAAACAGCACGTTAACGGAAATGGTGCTAAGCCAAAAATGCACTTTGCCCAGGCCTTCGTTATACATTCGGCCAGTCCATTTCGGCAGCCAAAAATAGGTTGCCGCCATCAAACTAAAAATCGCGCCGGTGACCAATACATAGTGGAAGTGCGCGACTACAAAGTAGGTGTCTTGATATTGAAAATCCGCAGGCACAATCGCCAGCATCAGCCCCGAAAAGCCGCCGATAGTAAATAAAATAACGAACGCAATTGCGAACAACATCGGCGTTTCAAAAGTCATTGACCCTTTCCACATGGTACTGACCCAGTTGAAAACTTTCACGCCGGTCGGAATTGCGATCAACATCGTCGCATACATGAAAAACAGCTCCCCACCTAAAGGCATGCCCGCGGTAAACATGTGGTGCGCCCAGACGATAAAGCTTAAAAATGCGATCGAAGCGGTGGCGTAGACCATCGCTTGATAGCCAAAAAGCGGCTTGCGCGCAAAGGTCGGGATAATTTCGGAGACAATGCCAAATGCTGGCAAAATCATGATGTAAACCTCTGGATGCCCGAAAAACCAGAAAATGTGTTGAAACATCACCGGATCGCCGCCGCCCAGCGCATTAAAGAAGCTGGTGCCAAAGAACTTATCGGTCAACAACATCGTAACTGCACCGGCAAGTACCGGCATTACCGCGATCAGTAAGAATGCGGTAATCAACCAAGTCCAAACAAACACCGGCATTTTCAACAAATCCATGCCCGGGGCACGCATGTTGAGAATCGTCGCAATAATGTTGATCGCGCCCATGATCGAGCTCACGCCCATCATGTGAATCGCAAAAATAACGTAAGCAACGCTGTTGCCGCCCTGCATGCTCAGGGGCGGGTAAAGTGTCCAACCACCCGCTGGGCCACCGCCGTCCATAAATAACGTTGACAACAACAGGGTAAACGCAAACGGCATGATCCAGAACGACCAATTATTCATGCGTGGCAGAGCCATGTCTGGCGCCCCCACCATCATCGGGATCAGCCAATTGGCTAAACCCACGAACGCCGGCATGACCGCGCCAAAAATCATCACCAGCGCATGCATCGTGGTCATTTGATTGAAGAACTCCGGGTGCACTAACTGCAGCCCAGGTTGAAACAATTCTGCGCGAATCACTAATGCCATCGCCCCGCCGATGAAAAACATCGTCAGAGAAAACAGCAGATACATCGTGCCTATATCTTTGTGGTTTGTCGTGTAAACCCAACGATCCATAAAACCTATGGGCTTGTGCCCGTGATCGTCGTGCCCGTCGTGGTCGTGATCAAGGGCGTGATCGTCATGCGTGCTTGCGTGTGCCATATTATTGACCTTTGGTAATTTATTCGAATGACGATGCGGTGAGCGCAGGCGCTCCGGCGAGTACGGGCTTCGGGTCGAGCGGATTTTGCTCAGAGCGCATCTGCGCTAGGCGCGTCTGAAACTCCGCTTTAGTGACCGCTTCAACGACGATCGGCATAAAGCCATGGTCTTTACCGCAAAGCTCAGCACACTGACCGCGATACACCCCCACTTTATCAATTTTGGTCCAAGCCTCATTAATAAAGCCGGGGATCGCATCTTGCTTGATCGCAAAGTCGGGCACCCACCATGCATGAATCACGTCATCTGCGGTGACTACAAAGCGGATTTTGGTATCGATCGGCAATACCAAAGTTTGTTTCGGCCCGACGTCCAGCAAGTAGTTTTTCACAGCGTACGGATCTTTGCCCGAGTGCAGTCGACGCGTTTGGTCCGATTCCCTATTCAAGCGCGATGAAACTTTCACGTTTTCACCCTGGTATTCGTATTCCCAAAGCCACTGATAGCCGGTAATGGCTACTGTCATTTCTGGCTTACTGGTGTCGTACATTTGATACAACACGCGTGTGGCTGGAATGCACATCACCACCAAAATCACGATTGGAACCACGGTCCAAATTATTTCAGCAACGGTGGAATGACTCCATGTCGCTGCAACTGCACCTTTGGACTTGCGAAACTTGAACATTGAGTAAAACATCGCGCCAAATACAAGAACACCAATCACCACGCAAATATAAAAAATCTGCATATGCAAGTGCTGCACCGCACGGCTGACTTCAGTCACACCTTCGGTCATGTTCAACTGCCAGCGATGTGGATCTGCCCCGGCGCAAGCGCTAACGATACTGAAAAATGCTCCAATTGCCGCCTTAATTTTTGTATTCATCGCATTCCGACCTCATTCCATAGCCTTACAGTTTAGTTAAGTGCGCGCGCTTTAGCCAACTCAAGAAAGCTTTTGAGCTGATTCGCCAAGCTTACGCGTTGTTCATGGTTCAAAAAACTACCGATTTCGACACAACTACCGCTCGCGGTAAAATAAATTCGGCGCGCCTCTAAAGCGCCTTCGGTGTGTATCCGCACCCAACCGAGGCTAAATACATGTTGCGCCTCGCTACCCTTTCTTATGGTGCGGACCAACAGCTTCCCAGAACGGGTATCAATGTGTAAGGAATCGCTGGCCGTGCACGCCCGCGCCACCGCAAAAATTGCACTGCAGACGATTGCCAAATCCAATGCGACGAACATCG
>JAYTAO010000306.1:0-4050 GCA_043737435.1 Rhodanobacteraceae bacterium
AGACGTTTGGCCCCGCAGCTCTGGGCTTTGCCGTGGGTGCAAGCAGCGAGATTGATGATTTTAGTGGTCCAAATGCAGGTGTTTTAATTGATCAGTGGATTCAGCAGCATCACAGTGATTTGCAGCGCGAATGTCGAATGCGTCAAGAAACGATGGATGAACATATTCGGCGCTTGCTTTGCGGCGAGCCCTAGTCGGTCAAGCGCCGTGGTAGCTAAAACGCCATTGTTGGTAAAATGCGGGCAAAAAAAAGACAGCTTCCTGCTGCCTTTAAGGTGTCTATTTTGCGTTTTGCTCAAAACATTCTTGCGACTGTTCGGCATTCTGAGAGCAAATTTTAGACGCTACTGCTATTGTTTTTCGGCTAGGTACCGGTCGCTGTTGATAGCGAGATAAAACAATAGCTTACAACACATACTTAAAGCAAGTGCTGAGATAAAAATAGCGTAATTTTGCCGCTCGCGTCGCAACCCGCCATGGCTGGATAAATTGCGAATTTGAACGATGTTCGTAAATACAGACTAGGAAGTTCACACGATGGCACGATTTTTCGGTGTTTTTGGGGCCTTGATGGGCTTGATGTGGGTGCTCGCCGGTGCGCTCGGCGCGCATTTGTTTACTTTATTGCCGACAGCGCAGCATCGTTTCGATTTGGCGCTACGTATGTTGATTGTGCACGCCTTGGTGCTGATCATCTTAGGCACGCAGCAAAGCAGCAAGCTTCTGCCGATTCGCATGCTGGCTGGTTTTGCTTTTGCGATTGGCACGGTTTTATTTAGTTCCAGCCTGCTGGCATTGGCCTTGGGCGCACCACCGTTGCTAGCTAAACTCGCGCCACTGGGTGGCGTATTGCTGATGCTCGGCTGGGGCCTGTGGGGCTTAAGTTTGTTGCGGCGCAGTCGCTCCAGTTAACGCAATGCCGCGTGGCACCGCGGCTAACAGGCTGCGAGTGATCGGATGCTTCGGGTTTTGATAAATCGCCTCACACGCACCATGTTCCACGACCGCACCATCGGCCATCACCAGAACTTGATCTGCCAAAAAGCGGATCACGCTTAAATCGTGGCTAATAAAAATCAAAGTTAGCCCAAAACTTTTCTGTAAATCCTTGATCAGATTCAAAATTTGCGCTTGTACGGAAACATCTAAGGCGCTGACCGATTCATCGCAAATCAGCAGCTCCGGCTCCACCGCCAAGGCGCGCGCAATCGCGATGCGTTGGCGCTGGCCGCCTGAGAACTGCGCCGGGCTGCGTTCCAACGCGCTCGCGCTCAAACCTACGGCGTCCAATAATTCCAGTACTCGATCAGCGCGCGTTGTCGTATGTAAACCATGGACGTTCAGCGGCTCAAGCAAGGTGCGCGCAATGCTCAGTGCCGGGTTGAGTGAAGAGTAAGGATCTTGAAACACCATTTGAAAGCGACGACGAAGCTTGCGTAAGTTGGCACCATTCGGCGTCATCAGCTCGGTGCCACCCAACAAAATGCTGCCACTGCATTCTTTGTGCAAGCGCACCAGGCAGCGGGCCAGAGTCGTTTTGCCGGAACCTGATTCGCCGACGATGCCCAAACACTCGCCCCGTTTGAGGCTAAAACTTAATTTTTCGACCGCAATTTTCGGTTTTTGCCAAAGTTGCGCCATGCCACGTGCCGGGTAGCTGGCGGTTAAATCTTGCACGCGTAGAAATTCTGGAGCTGCGGCAAGTTCCACCGCGCGCTTGGCAAAATCGCGCGGTGTTTGCTTAATCGTTCCCGCCTCAAAGTCTGCAATGGTTAGCAGCTTTTCTGGATTGTCGGTCAATGTCGGACGGCACTTAAGTAAGCCTTGAGTGTAGGGGTGCGATGCTGCGTTAAAAATTTGGCTTGCCCGATCAATCTCAACGATCTGGCCGTTTTTCATTACCGCGATGCGATCACAAAGCTCCGAGGTGAGCGCTAAATCATGGCTGATAAAGAGCATGCTCAAGCCGGCTTCGCGGCGCAAATCGCTTAGCAAAGTCATGATTTGCTTTTGTACCGTCACATCCAGGGAACTGGTCGGCTCGTCGCAAATTAGCAAGGCTGGCTCACACGCCAGCGCCAGGGCAATTAACACGCGCTGTCGTTGCCCGCCGGAAAGTTCGTGCGGATAGCGTTTAGCAATGACGTCTGCATCGTTGATTCCCACCCGTTTCAGCCACGCGAGGGACGCGGAGCGTAACTGCGCGCCCGACAATTGACGATGCACAATCAGCACTTCCCGCAGCTGACTTCCGACGTTGCGCACCGGATTGAGCGCCGCCAAAGCGTCTTGAAACACCATGCCAATTTCACCGCCACGTAGACGCGCCATCTTAGGCTCTGGCAGATCCACCAGCTCCTGAACTTTGCCATTACGCGTTTGGAATTGAATCGCGCCGGACAACTTTGCCGATTTCGCTAACAGCTGGATCACGCTGAGTGCTGTCGTCGTTTTGCCGGAACCAGATTCCCCCACTAGCCCAAGTGCTTCGCCGCGCTTTAGGCTAAAAGATACGCCCGATAGGATTTCATTGTGGCCATAGCGCAGACGCAAATCGCGCACATTGAGCAGGTTTTGCGCCTCCAAGGAATCCTGCGTCGGCATCAATAGGGTTCTAGCATTGATAAGTTGCCTGGATGGTAGCGGGATTCGGCGGTTCACAGCGCAACGTCTGCTGCGGCTAGGTAGGAAAGCTGCGAGCGCACCATGCGCTCGGCATCCGCTACACTGGCTTCATTCACGGCGAGCCCAATGAAAAATTGAATACTCAGAAGCATCTAAAATGATCGCAAGGTCTCTAGACTTTGCGAAAACGATTGCCGCAGGTTTGCTGCTGTGCTTCGGTGTGCGTGCCAGTGCAATCGCGCCGCTGCGGCCCAACGAGCATTTTTGGCTGATTGTGCTCATCGGTGTAGGCGTCAGTGTATTGCTACAACTTTGGCAATTTATCGGCCAGCCGGTGGTATTTACATTGGACGGGCTACTCGCGGATGGTTTTGGCGCGTTGCTGTTGTTAGGTGCCGCATTTTTTGCGGTGTCGCGACGGCCGCAGATGGCTTTTTCTCTGGCGAGCGTGCTGCTAGTGGCGCAATGGTTGATTGGAACGCTGTGGACGGGCAGTGCGATTCAGTTAAATCTTGCAGCAAAAAATTCCAGCTACGGGGCGTATTTGTTGCCTATCTTTGCGGCATGGTGGCTATTTGCAAGCTACCAAGGATTGCGCTTGGTCGGGGCCGGCGCAACAACGGCAAAGCGGCTTGGTTTAAGCCTGATTTTCGCGGCGCTAACACTTTGGCCTACGGTCGGCCCGTTCAGCCTTAATTTCCCGCGCTATGTCAATTTGGATGAAGAAAAGCTTTATGCCGAAGAGGCCGCACTGACTGAGCCTACGGTTGAGTTCGATCCCGAAGCGGTGATGTATGCGCAACGCAATTTGGTTGAAAAGGCTTTGAGTAAACTGCGGCCATCGCGTAAAGGTACGGCGGAATTATTTGTGTTGGCCCTGGCCGGCGACGGCGGTGAAAACACTTTTTTAAACGAAGCCGTTTACGCTCAAGCATTGTTTGAGCGCCGCTTTGGCGCGCTGAAACACACCCAGATTTTGGTCAATCACCCGCGCACAACGGCGCATTACCCTTTGGCTAGCTTGACCAATTTGCGTGCCACTCTAAAAGGAATGGCGCAGAAAATGGATTTGGATGAAGACATTTTGTTCTTATTTTTGACCAGCCATGGCAGCCCAACCCACGAATTTGCGCTGCGTTTAGCGCCATTACCACTGAATCAAATTACCCCCGCCACTTTGGCGCGTGCATTGGCGCAAGCGGGCATATGGCGTCGCGTGATATTGGTTTCTGCGTGCTACTCAGGTGGCTATGTAGACGCACTAGCTGGCCCGCAAACCGTGGTGATGACTTCCGCGCGCAGTGATCGCACCTCATTTGGTTGTGGCGGCGATTTTGAGACGACCTATTTTGGTCGTGCCTATTTGTTGGAGGCATTGAATCAACATAAGGATTTGCTCAAGGCTTTCCAAAGTGCGGAAAAGAG
>JAYTAO010000307.1:0-1517 GCA_043737435.1 Rhodanobacteraceae bacterium
GCGAGGTTACCCGTTCCGTATGAAATAATTCCCACACGGCGATTCATAGAATTAGCTTCATAATTGAGAGAGGGCAGTCCGACTTGTCAATTCTTGGAAGAGGGATAGCAGTCGCTTGGTGTTATGGTCTGCGCTATATTCCTCAAAAATATGGTTTTTTTGCACCTGACGCAAAACAACGGGGCAGTGCACTGCGGTTTTAACGTATTCACTTATTGATTCAATATCATCACGGTAGATGTACTTTCCCAAAGAAAGATCGCTCATTACTTTCTCAATTTGACTATTCTTGTCCCCAATTGCTAGTATTGGTACGGCACAGAGCATGTAGTCAAGGAGTTTAGATCTGAAATACACGCGCAAATCGGGATTGGCAATAGGGGTATCTATAAGTATGAGCAGGTCTGCGCCACGTTGCATTTCAAGTGCAGTCTTAAATTCCACTTGGTCTATCAACTTAATAAATGGCAAATTAAACGACCTCACCAATTTAGAATTGATTCTATCAATTGGACCAACCAAAAATAACTCGATATTGTCCTGGATTTCCTGATTCAGTTGCATAAGCGCCCGCAGCAGTGGAGCAGCAGAGCGTTCGCCTACCAAGCTTCCGGTGTGAACAATACGAAACTTTTCATTGGTCTTGCGGGCGCTCATGGGTTTAATATTTAAATCGGATCCAGTAACTACATCTTCCGGATCAAATACGTTAGGATAAAGTTCGATTCGAGGCCCGAGATATTTATATTTTTTTTTATAAAATTCAAGGGTTTTTTCTGATGTTACACAAATTACATCTGCCGTTTCAAAACACATTTTTTCCAGCCGTTCTTGGACAACTTTAGAAATTCCCCTAAAGTTTCGTTCCGGGCAATCAGCCCAAAGGTCGCTTAAATGCATGACCCAGGGAACACTGAAAATTCGCTTGAGTCGATAAGCCAAAACTGAAGAGCTAAAGGGGCAGGCTCGAGAATAGATTAAATCGGGTTTTACTTGTAACTCCTTCACCACCCTCCCGGCCTGCATGGAAAAAGTGAATTTTGGATCTGGCATTGCGGCTGCCAAAGGTAGCAACTTGCGAATCAGATAATTACTATAGCGGTTTTCTAAGATGGGAAGTTCGACAATTTGGCGAACACCCCGACTGACTGTTTCAAGTGACACATCCAGCGGCATGTTCATCGTAGGAAGTGTCGACGTTACTGCGTCAACAGCGAAAGAGCCTTCACCAAACTGCAGAATATATTTGAGATATTTAGCTACTTGCAGGCCTTCCGCGTCACACTTTGGTGGGAATGCAATGCTCACAAAGAGGATATTGGTCATGGTTGCCCCAAAGCAGGTCTTATTGGCTTTACTGTTGTGCGCATATAATCAATATTGTATGTGGGCGACCAACGCCCTGATCTGCTCCACCGCCAGCCAGTCCGTGTTGGCGCCAGACGAATACGTGAACTCTTTCTCCATCCTTGTCGCACCGGTTGCTTGGCAATACGTTTCAGCGGTCCAGCGCCCCT
>JAYTAO010000308.1:0-1512 GCA_043737435.1 Rhodanobacteraceae bacterium
AATTTATAAAGGGATTTATCGCGGTTGAACGAGAAACCGGTGGCAGCGGCGTAGCTGTTCTGGTCGTAAGTATCGGCGGTGCGGTATTTCCGCAAATCCACACCGAGTTGCGCAAATACGCTCCAATTCGCCCGCACAGGCACCGAAACGCGGCCCGCCAGCGCCACATTCGAAAAGCGATCCCCAATCGCGACCGAAGTATCAGCCAGCGTAATGTCGCCGAAGATCGGCAGCGTGATATTCGGATCCGAAACACCAGATTGCACATTGCTGTCGCGGCCACCGCCCAGCTCTATGCTTAATGCGTATGTCGTCTTATGCCGTGCGTCGCGTGCGTTGATGACGGCCAGATAATCACCAATGACTTTGGCAATGTCCGGGGGCGGTTTACTCGCAAGAATTGCCTCGAATTCGTCACGCGCACGACCGTCATCTTTCAACAAAAAATAACCCCGCGCCAACTCCAGGCGCGCGGTCTGGCTGTCAGGGAAATTTAACAGGTAGCGCTCCAGCGCGAGTACGCCCTCCGAAGCCTTGCCGTTGTTTACAGCGGCCACACCGAAGTAGAAATCAAACGCAGGATTGCCAAGTTGGTCTGGCGTAGTCTTCGCGACGCGATAGGCCTCGTCGGGCTTGCCTGACTCAAGGAGTTTGCGTAATTCATCTGCGGGTGCGGCAGCGGCGCCAGTGGCGAGCGATAGCGCCAGCGCACAGAGCGTTCCGGCAAAATGGCGCCGCAAAGCGGTTAGCGAGAAACGATGCCGTTGGTTCATTTGCCTCCCCCTGAGACTGTTCTGCCTCGCAGCCCATCTACCTTTAGTCTGGCAGGCTGCTGGCTTGTACACAAAGCTTAACTGCAATTTCGACCAGTTGCCAAGCGCCAGAACCATTTCCAGCACGGTTGGCTGCCCCGCTACTTCGATGTTTCATTCAGGAGACACGCCTATGGAGTCTTTCAAAAGCCGGACGAATGACATCGTGGGGCGAATAAAAGGAACGTGAATTTCTGGTAACGACCCACAAGGGACACCCGCGCTGTTCGACAGCGATCATTGAAATTTGATCAAGCGGTCATTCAAATCGCGCGAACAGCGCTAGCTCTTGAAATGAGTGCCATCCAATTTTGGCTTTCAACTTGCCGCGTAGCGGCTCAAGGTACCAAAAACTAGAAGCGTATTCTGCGTGCCATCATGAGCTTTTCCGCCTAGCCTTGACTTCCCGCAAGGCGCGCGCGCATCGCCAAAAGCCACCCAAGTACGAAGCCTAAGATCAGTGGCGGAAGATCTTCGGGACGAGTAAATGAGAACTGATGACCCAAAACTAAGCCAAAAATAAACAGTAATGCGGTAACCGCGAGAAAAGCAGCAGCAATACGAAAAAAGAGATGTTGCTTCATGAAGAACATGGGGAAAAACGCAATGACGGCAATTACGCCAATTCCTGGCGACCACTGCAAAGCAAGTTGTATATTCATGCGTGACGACGCTCTTCAGCGTGCGCGACAAATGGCAC
>JAYTAO010000309.1:0-4030 GCA_043737435.1 Rhodanobacteraceae bacterium
GGTGATAAAGATTTGACGCAACTGGTGAATGAATCGGTGCTGTGGGTCAATACCATGAGCAATGAAAAGCTCGATAGCGATGGGGTCAAGGCTAAGCACGGCGTGCGCCCGGATCAAATTATTGACTATCTAGCGCTGGTGGGGGATTCGGTAGACAACATTCCTGGTGTGGCAAAATGCGGCCCAAAAACTGCGTCAAAATGGTTAGAAGACTATCAAACGCTGGAAAATTTGGTTGCCAATGCCGATAAAATTCCCGGCAAAATTGGCGAGAATTTGCGTGCCGCGATTCCGCAGTTGCCGCTATGTCAAAAATTGACCACGGTCAAATTGGACTGCCCGCTGGGGTTAGGACCCACGGATTTACGGCTGAAAGCGCAAGATCCTAGCCTGCTGGAACCGCTGTATCGGCGCTATGGCTTCAATCAAGCGCTGCGGGAATTGGGCGGTGCGATTGGCAGCGGCGTGGTGATTCCAAACGTCAAGATACCGGCAGCGGTGGAAAAACATTATGAGTTGATTGATTCCGAAGAAGCTTTGCAACGATGGCTAGAACGATTGCGCAGCGCGTCTGAGTTTGCATTTGATACGGAAACTACCGGTTTAAATCCGCTGGAAGCCGAAATAGTAGGCATTAGTTTTGCGACACAACCCGGCCTTGCCTGCTACCTGCCGCTCAAGCATGTGCATGCCAGCGCTAAGCCGTTAACCATTAAAGTGTCAAGAAGCAAAAAAGCAGCGGTTATTAGCGAAGCGCCAGCCAATGACTTGTTTGCCGGCCTAGCTGCCGCGCCAGAACCGGTGCTGACTGTGCCCACACAACTTGATCTTAGCTACGTCTTGGCGGCCTTGAAGCCGATTCTAGAAGATCCAAACATCGGCAAAATTGGCCACCACGGCAAATACGACATGCATATTTTGGCGCGTTACGGTATTGCGGTGGCGGGGTTTAGACACGACTCCATGTTAGCTTCCTATGTTTTGAATTCGAACGCGACCCAGCATAATATGGATGCGGTGGCGAAAAAATACTTGGACTACTCCACGATTAAGTATGAAGACGTGGCCGGTAAAGGCGTCAAGCAAATTCCTTTTGCCGAAGTGGATCTGGAGCAAGCACTAGCTTATGCCGCAGAAGATGCGGATATCACCTTGCGACTTAAATTGGTGCTTGAACCGGCATTGGCTCAGCATGCACCACTGGCAGAAATTTACGCGCAGATGGAAATGCCGCTGGTGCCGGTATTGGCAACGATGGAATCGGTCGGGATTCTGTTGGATACGGAGGAGCTCAAGCGCCAAAGTGCCGATTTGGGCTTGGCCATGGCGGCACTTGAAACGTCCGCGTTTGCCAGCGCGGGGCGCAGTTTTTCCATGGATTCACCCAAGCAGTTGGGCGTGCTGCTGTTCGACGAATTGGGTCTGCCTGCGAAGCAAAAAACGCCTTCGGGTCAACCCTCTACTGGTGAAGACGCGCTCGAGGAGTTGCTGGATTTACACCCGCTGCCCGGCATGATTTTGGCTTATCGCAGCTTGGCAAAACTCAAAGGTACCTACACCGATACACTGCCGGATTTGGCCGACACGAACGGCCGCGTGCACACCAGTTTTCATCAGGCGGTGGCGGCCACCGGACGTTTGTCGAGTTCCAATCCAAATCTACAGAACATCCCGATTCGCACTCCAGAAGGCCGCAAAATTCGGCGCGCTTTTATTGCGCCCCCAGGTTTTGTATTGATGGCGGCGGACTATTCGCAAATCGAGCTGCGCATCATGGCGCACTTATCAGATGATCCTGGCTTACTAAGCGCATTTGCTAGCGGTAGCGACGTGCACCGCGCCACCGCAGCGGAGATTTTCAACGTGCCACTTGAAACCGTCGATAACAACCAGCGCCGCGCCGCAAAAGCCATTAATTTCGGCCTAATTTATGGCATGAGCGCTTTCGGCCTTGCGCGTAATTTGGGCATCGCGCGCGATATTGCGAGGGACTACGTCGAGCGCTATTTTGTCCGCTACCCGGGTGTCAAGCGCTACATGGAAGCCACTCGTAAGCTCGCGCACGAGCAAGGTTTTGTCGAAACCACGTTTGGCCGCCGGCTGTATTTGCCGGAGTTGGCTAGCCGCAATTATCAGCTCAGAATGGGTGCCGAGCGCCAAGCAATCAATGCCCCCATGCAGGGCACCGCCGCCGACATTATCAAGCGCGCGATGCTGGCGGTACATCCCTTTTTAGCTGGCTGCGAGGCGCAGATTCGCATGCTGCTGCAAGTGCACGATGAACTGGTGTTTGAAGTGCGCAAGGACTGCGTGGACAAATATAAAGCCGGAATTGTTGAACGTATGAGCGGTGCGGCGGAGCTTAAAGTGCCGCTGTTGGTCGAGGTGGGCGTGGGCTTGAATTGGGATCAGGCGCATTGAGCTCGTCCCGACAAGGCGTCTCGCGATTTAAAAAAACTCTGGAGTTATTGCCCCAAGCCGACAAACCGCAACGTGCGCCCCGCCATCATCGCCGAGTCCGGCCAGACACGCCAAGGTTTGCGCCAAATACTAAAAGGCTGCCGCACTGCACCTGATATCACCACACAATCATCGATCAAACGCTGATTCATCGCCTGCATGATGGCGGTGCGCTCAGGCCCCACGGGCATACTGCGAATGCGTTCGAAATCGTGATCAAACGCGCTGTTTTGATAATTGGCGTTATTGACCTGGGGCGCTTTATACGGGCCGTAGTACAGCTGCAACACGTTCTCTGCATCGGGTGCATCAAACTGCCAGCCCATGTCCATCAACATGACTTCGCCGCGATTGACCGCTTCAATATAGCTGCCAAAGCTGGGAAAACTACGCCACAGGATTTTTTCTGGCGCGAAGCCTAGATCCACCATTTGCGAGCGAAATAGCTCAAACATACGGCGTTGTTCGATTCCGGCAGTGGAGCCAAACTGCAGCGTCGGTAAGTTAGCGGGTGTGTATCCTGCCGCCGCAAGGCGTGCCTTGGCGCTGCTCAAGTCAAAATTTACGCCTAAATTGCGCGGCTCAAACCCGACGACATTGGGCGGAATCACGCCAGCAAATACTTGCGCGGAATGGCTATATATTTTATCGACACGCTCCTGCCAGTTGTAGGCGCCGCCTATCGCACAACGCAGCGCGCGGTGGCGCGCGTCGGTGCCGAAATCTTTTGCCGCACCAAGTTCGGGATCAAGCATATTAAATGAAACAAATACCGAACCCAGTTCGACGTAATTGCGGAAATTCGTTGTCTGCGCCAAAGCCGGTTGCAAGATGGGTGGGCTTTGGCTGGCAAAAACCCGCGGCATATTTGCCGCGCTGACGCCCGCTAAATCCAGAGCGCCGCTTTCAAAAGCCAATTGCACGGTGGCCGGTTCAGTTAGAAAATCAATTTCAATGGCATCAACCAGCGGTACGCGCCGCCCATCTAGCTCAGCAAAGCCGTAGGCTGCGTGTTTAGCGGGCAGATAGCCTTCGGCGGCCAAATTGAGCGTTTCCTGCCTAAATCCGGCATTGCGCAGCAGCACGGCCTTGGCACCGTCGAATTCCTGTAGCGTAAATGGCCCAGAGCCCACCGCGTTTCGGGCGAAATCCGCACCAAAATGGCGCACTGCTTCTAGCGGAACTATTGCACTGTAGGCATTGGCTAAAGTGCTGGTGAGCATAGGCATGGCGCCGTTCAAACGTATTTCTAGCAAATCTGGCGCGATCGCTTTCAGACCCGACAAATCCGCTTCCATGTGGGCGCCCGCGTCAACCCATGCCTTAATTCCTTCGATATTGTCGAGCCACAGCCACGCGCCATCAGAAAAATTTGCCGGGACGAAATGCCGCTTTAAACTATAGACCACATCCGCGGCGGTCACTTGGCGGCCTTTGCCGCCGGGAAAAATGACGCTGTCTTGAAAATAGGCGTCTTTGCGCAAGCGAATTCGGACTGTTTTGCCAGCGTCGCTCAACTCCGGCATTGATGCCGCCAGATTCGGAGTCAGCGCATAAGGCTCTGTGAAAA